>CAZNMK010000057.1:1719-9908 GCA_964574045.1 uncultured Roseovarius sp.
ATGACGATCAGCACCGCGCCCAGCAGCAGCCCCTCGAGCCCGGCCTCGTAGAGCTGCGAGGGGTGGCGCGCGCAGGCGCCGGCGACGGTGGGGCAGTACTGGGCCGCCTCGCCGGGAAAGATCACCCCCCAGGGCAGGTCGGTGGGCCGGCCCCAGAGCTCGGCATTGACGAAATTGGCGATCCGCCCGAGCAACAGCCCCGGCGGCGTGGCCATGCACAGGACATCGGCCACCGACAGCCAGGCGATGCGCTGGCGCCAGGAATAGACCACGCAGGCCGCGATCACCCCCAGAAGCCCGCCGTGAAACGACATCCCCCCCTGCCAGATCATCAGGATCTCGCCGGGATGGGCCGCGAAATAGGCCGGGTTGTAGAAGAGGACGAAGCCCAGCCGCCCGCCCAGGATCACGCCCAGGATCACCCATGTCAGCAGATCCTCGACCTGGGGTTCGGAAATGGCCGGGTTGCCGCCCCGCCACAGCCGCGGTCTGCGCACCGCCGCCACCACCAGCCGCCAGCCGATCACGATGCCGACGATATAGGCCAGCGCGTACCACCGCAGCGACAGCTCGAAGCCGAAGACCGGCAGGGTGAAAATCTCGGGCGAGATGTCGGGAAAGGGGATCGCTGCCTGCATGTCTGCCTCTCGTGTCGTGCCGGTGCGGGCAAGTCAACCTTGCGGGTCCGGCGTTCGGTCGCCATATAGAGGACAAAGGTAACGCCGGAGCAATCCCCATGCAGACCCGCAACAAGGTTCTCGACGATCTCGGCCAGCTGATGACCAACGCCATGGGCGTGGCCCAGGGCGCGCGGGAAGAGGCCGAAACGGCGATGAAGGCGATGATCGACCGCTGGCTTGCCGACCGCGATTTCGTCACCCGCGACGAGTTCGATGCCGTGCGCGCGATGGCGCAGAAGGCGCGGGAAGAGAACGAGGCGCTGAAGGCGCGGATCGAGGCGCTGGAAAAGGGCGCCGGCTAACCGCCCCGGCATCCGGCCAGCCCGCCGCGCCCCGGGCCCCGATCCGGGGCCGTGTATCCGTGCCGCGTGCCGGCCCCCCGGCGCCATGCCCCCGCGCCAACCGTCACCCCCTCACATATTGATGACGTTTCTGTGTCATCCCCAACTTATTGCGGTTATCCCCAATAAATCGCTTTACAGGTTTACCGAATGCCTCCACCATATCTGGTATGGGCACGCGGGTGTACCCCCGGCCCTAGAGCAGGCACCGAGCGTTTGGGGTGCTGTCCATCCCCGGCGCTACAAAACCAACGAGGTGGCGGCATGACCCTTTCCGAGCAGTTCCTGCACGACGATCTGCATCCCATCGACATCGTCGAGCATCTGGCCGAGCATCACGATTGGGAGTTCGACCGCATCGGCGACGACCAGATCGCCATGGCCGTCGAGGGCCAGTGGCGCATCTATTCGGTCACGCTGGCCTGGTCGGGTTATGACGAGACACTGCGCCTGGTGTGCACCTTCGAGATGGAACCGCCCGATGACAGGCTGGCCGTGCTCTACGAGACCCTGAACGAGGCCAACGACAAATGCTGGGCCGGCGCCTTTACCTACTGGGCGGCGCAAAAGCTGATGGTCTACCGCTACGGGCTGGTGATGGCCGGCGCGCAGGGCGTCTGCCCCGAGCAGGTCGATACGCTGATCGGCACCGCCGTGCAGAGCGCCGAACGCTTCTACCCCGCCTTTCAGCTGGCCGTCTGGGGCGACCGCAGCCCGCGCGACGCCATGCAGGTGGCGATGGCCGAGGCTTACGGGCGCGCCTGACGCGCCGCCATTGAAACCCGGCCCGCACCGGCGTAACACTCGGCCCGGATTCACCGGAGATTCCGGTGCGAACGGGGGACACGGGATGAGCCTTTTGGATACGGCGCGCGACGGTCTGGTGCTGCTGGGCTGCGGCAAGATGGGATCGGCGATGCTGGCCGGATGGCTCGACCGGGGGCTGCCGCCGGGTGCGGTGCATGTCATCGAGCCAAAGCCCTCGGACTGGCTGCGCGCGACCGGCGTCGCCCTCAACGACCCGCTGCCGCCGGGGCCGTCGATCGCCCTCGTTGCGGTCAAGCCGCAGATGATGGGCGAGGCGCTGCCGGCGCTCAAGGCGCTGGGTGGGGGCGGGACGCTCTTTGTCTCGATCGCCGCCGGTACGCCGATTGCCGCCTTCGAGGCGGCGCTGGGCGATGGCACGCCCGTTGTCAGGGCCATGCCCAACACGCCCGCGGCGGTGGGGCGCGGCATCGCCGCCATCGTCGGGAACGCCCATGCGACCGAGGAGCATCTCGCCGCGGCCGAGGAATTGCTGGGCGCGGTGGGGCAGGTCGTGCGCCTCGAAAGCGAAGACCAGATGGACGCGGTGACGGGGCTTTCCGGCTCCGGCCCGGCCTATGTCTTTCACCTCATCGAATGCATGGCGCGCGCGGGCGAGGCCGAGGGGCTGGCGCCCGACCTCGCGATGCGGCTGGCCAGGGCCACGGTCGCCGGCGCGGGCGCGCTTGCCGAGGCCGCCGACGAAACCCCGGCCCAGTTGCGCGTCAACGTGACCAGCCCGAACGGTACGACGCAGGCCGGGCTCGAGGTACTGATGGACGATGCCACCGGCCTGCCGCCCCTCATCGCGCGCACAGTGGCTGCCGCGGCCAATCGCTCGAGGGAGCTGCGCGATGGCTGACGAGATCACCTTCGACGAGTTCCTCAAGGTCGACATCCGCGTCGGCCGCGTCATCCGCG
Organism: uncultured Roseovarius sp.; assembly: GCA_964574045.1. GTDB lineage: Bacteria > Pseudomonadota > Alphaproteobacteria > Rhodobacterales > Rhodobacteraceae > Roseovarius. The sequence continues at coordinate 4,466 of CAZNMK010000057.1, forward strand.
CCGAGCCCTTTCCCGAGGCGCGCAAGCCCGCGATCAAGCTCTGGATCGACTTCGGCCCCGAAATCGGCGAGCGCAAGAGCTCGGCCCAGATCACCGTGCATTACACTCCCGACAGCCTGACCGGCAGACAGGTCATGGCGGTCGTCAATTTCCCGCCGCGCCAGATCGGGCCGTTCATGTCCGAGGTGCTGGTGCTGGGCGTGGCCGGCGCGGATGGCGAGATCACGCTCATCGTCCCCGATGGCGAGGCGCCCGCCGGGGCACGGATGCACTGATGCGTGTGCTCTTCACCCGCCGGCTGCCCGATGCGGTGATCGCCCGCGCCGAGGCGCGGTTCGAGGTCGAGATCCGCGACGATCCGGCGCCGCTGAAACCCGGCCAGATGCGCGCCGCGCTGACGCTCTATGACGGGGTGGTGCCGACGCTGGGCGATCTCTTTTCGGCCGAGGTGTTCGCGGGGGCCGAGGGATCGCGCTGCAGGGTGCTGGCGAATTTCGGTGTGGGCTACAACCATATCGACGCCGCGGCGGCACGGGGCGCGGGCATCGCCGTGACCAATACGCCGGGCGCGGTCACGGACGCCACCGCCGACATCGCGCTCATGCTGATGCTGATGAGCGCGCGCCGCGCCGGCGAGGGCGAGAGGCTGGTGCGCGCGGGCAAATGGACCGGCTGGACGCCGACGCAGCTCCTGGGTCTGCACATGACCGGCAAGACGGTGGGCATCGTCGGGCTCGGCCGGATCGGGCAGGCGATCGCCAAACGCTGCCATTACGGCTTTGGCATGAAGGTGCTCTATGTCAACCGCTCGCCGCGCGAGACCGCCTTTGCCGCCACCCGGCTGGAGACGCTCGAGGAACTGGCCGCGGCATCCGATTTCGTCGTCGTGGCGGTGCCGGGCGGGGCCGGGACGCGCCACCTGATCGGCCCCGCGGTGCTGGCGGCGATGCAGACCCATGCCCGACTCGTCAATATCTCGCGCGGCGATGTGGTCGACGAGACGGCGCTTGTCGCGGCGCTGCGCGAGGGCCGGATCGGCGGCGCCGGGCTCGACGTCTACGAGGACGAACCGAAGGTGCCCGAGGCGCTGCGGGCGATGGAAAACGTCGCCCTGCTGCCGCATCTGGGCACCGCCGCGCTCGAGGTGCGCGAGCGCATGGGCTTTCTGGCGCTCGACAATCTCGAGGCCGCGCTCGCGGGCCGAGCGCCGCCGAATCTGGTCAATTGACCGCTTGGCGGCGGGTTCAGTCGTCGTAGCCGACCGGCAGGCCCGCGATATATGCCAGCAGCGAAATCCTGTCCTCGAGCGGGAACGCCTGCATGTTGACCATCGCCGCGCCCGGGTGGGCGTTCGACAGCTTGTTGAACACCTCGTCCGGCAATGAACTGGCCTCGGTCCCGACAAAGGCAGGCTCGTCCTCCGTGCCCCAGTCCAATGCGCGCCCGTCATAGCCGTGGCAGGCGGCGCAAACGGTCTGAAAAATCGCCCGGCCGCGGGCGATGTCGCCGGTGCCGGGTCTCACCCGACGGGCTTTCAGATCTATGAACGGGTCCATGTCGACAAGGCCAAGGCTGATGAAGACGGCGACCCTGTTCAACTCCTCGTCGCTCAGCATATCCGTCGTATAGGGATGATTGTCATCGCGCAGGGTTGCGGCGATGCTGTCGACCGGCTTTCCGGCCGCGCCCATGACGCCGGGGATGCCGGTATAGTGCGAGCCGCTCCCATAGACGCCGTCCTTGCCCTTGTAATCCCAGCCGTGGCACTCCTTGCAGCGCCAGGTGCCGGCGCCGTCTTGTTCGTCGTTGACCGAGACCGGATAGGCCGGGTTGGTCCTTTCCGGCTCGTCGCGGTCCAGCGCTTCCCACCAGTTGTCGTAGATCCGGCCGCCCGCGGCGATCACCCATTCCAGGGATGGTTCCTGCGGTGCGCCGTGCACGAAATCCTGCTGGTGCGGGCCGTGTTCTTCGTGGTCGTCATCGTCATCGTCGTCGCTGGCATGGCCAGCGGTGGCGGTCAGAGCCGCGACCATCGCCCCAATCCAGGCGATGCGTTGAAATCTGGACATTTCCGTTCCTCCCCTACTGTCCATCAGCGGACATTCGCCGATGTGCATATGTCAAGTCAGTCCAATGCGACCGATTGTCCCGCTGCACGATGCCGCAAGCGCGAAATACCGGCCGATGCCGTGACCCTGGCAGCACGCGTCCGGATGCTGCGCGACGGGCTCATGCGGACTTCGATTGCTTCGGTTCCCCGCACGCCGCGCCCGCGAACGCGATGGACGCTGCCCGCGCGCTGGGCTATCAGGCGGGCCGATACAGCATCGTTTTCCGTGAAGAGGCGCAGCACCCATGTCCGGCCACGGCACACCCATTCCGATGACCTCTCATCCCTCGCACGGGCTTGCCGGCGAGGCGCATGTGCCCGGCGACAAGTCGGTTTCGCACCGCGCGCTCATCCTCGGCGCGCTGAGCGTGGGCGAGACCCGCATTGCCGGCCTGCTGGAGGGCGAGGATGTCCTCGATACCGCAAAGGCGATGCGCGCCTTCGGCGCCGAGGTCGCGCGCGACGAGGCCGGGATGTGGCATGTGCACGGCGTCGGGGTGGGCGGTTTCGCCGAGCCCGAGCGGGTGATCGACTGCGGCAATTCCGGCACCGGGGTGCGTCTGATCATGGGGGCGATGGCGACCTCGCCCATAACGGCCACCTTTACCGGCGACGCCAGCCTCAATTCCCGCCCGATGGCGCGGGTGACCGATCCGCTGACGCTATTCGGCGCGCGGGCGGTGGGGCGCGCGGGCGGGCGGCTGCCGATGACCATCGTCGGCGCCGCCGATCCGGTGCCGGTGCGGTATGCCCTGCCGGTGCCGTCGGCGCAGGTCAAGTCGGCGGTGCTACTGGCCGGGCTCAATGCGCCGGGCGAGACGGTGGTGATCGAGCCCGAACCCACGCGCGATCATACCGAGCGGATGCTGGCGGGCTTCGGCGCACGGATTGCCGCCGAGACCACCGCCGAGGGCCGCGCGATCATGCTGACGGGCCAGCCGGAGCTGAGCCCGCAGACCATCGTCGTGCCCCGCGACCCGAGTTCCGCCGCCTTCCCCGTTTGTGCCGCGCTCGTTACCGAGGGCTCGGACGTGCTGGTGCCGGGGATCGGGCTCAACCCGACGCGGGCGGGGCTCTTTGCGACGCTGATCGAGATGGGCGCCAATCTGACCTACGAGAACCCGCGCGAGGAAGGCGGCGAGCCGGTGGCCGATCTGCGCGCTCGGTTCTCGCCAGACCTCAAGGGGGTCGAGGTGCCGCCCGAGCGCGCCGCCAGCATGATCGACGAATATCCCGTCCTGTCGGTCGTCGCCGCCTGCGCCGAGGGTCCGACCGCGATGCGCGGGGTCCGCGAGTTGCGGGTCAAGGAAAGCGACCGCATCGACGCGATGGCCACCGGCCTGCGCGCCTGCGGCGTGAGCGTCGACGAGGGCGAGGACTGGTGGACGGTGCATGGGCTGGGGCCGGGCGGCGTGCCCGGCGGGGCGACCTGTGCGGCCCGGCTCGACCATCGCATCGCGATGTCGTTTCTCGTCCTGGGGCTGGCGGCGAAGAAACCCGTAAGTGTCGATGACGCCGCGCCCATCGCCACCTCGTTTCCGATCTTCGAGACCCTGCTGACCGGGCTTGGCGCCGATATCCGGCGCGGCTGAGATGACGCCCCCCGAACGTGCCCGCGTTCAGAGCATCCGCACCACATGGAGGCGCGACCACAGTTCCGGCTCGGCCAGAAGATAGGGCAGGAACGGCGGGGTGACATGCACCACCTCCCATTCGCCCTCGGCGGCGAGGCGCTCGATCACGGCGGGAAAGCCCTGCGCCTCGCAGGTGGCGTCGAGCAGGTTGAAGACGCCGTGGCCGCCCGGCCGGGTGACCCGCGCCAGATGCGTCAGCGTCGCCGGCGGGGCATGGCCCGGCCCGAACGAGCCGATGCAGGCGAAACCCGCGAAATGGTCGTCCTCATAGGGCAGGCCCGCGCCCATGTCGGCCTGCGCCAGATCGGCATAGGCGCCGGTGCGCCGGGCCTGCGCCAGCATCTCGGGCGAGAGGTCGCAGCCGAAGACATGGCCGTATCCCATCAGCCTCAGCGTATCGCCCACAAGCCCGGTGCCGCATCCGGCGTCGAGCAAGGGGCCGTGACTGCGCCCGAGAAAGCTCGCCAGCAACCCGGCGCCCAGAAAGGGCAGCCGGAAACCCCGCGCCAGGTTGTCGGCATCGTAGCTCGCCGACCAGCTGTCATAGATGGCGCGTGCCTCTTCCGGGTTCTTCGCGCCATAGACGCCGCCGAGCCTTTCAGTGTCCATCGCCGCCCATCCCGCCGGCGGCCGGCTGCGCGCCGTGGGCGGCCTCGATGAAGGCGCGGATGAGGCCGGCATCCTTGACCCCCGGCGCGCTTTCGACGCCCGAGGACACATCGACCTGCCGCGCGCCGGTGGCGCGGATCGCGGCGGCGACGTTCGCTGGCGTCAGCCCGCCGGCCAGCATCCACGGCACCGGCCAGCGCCGCCCGGCAACGAGCGACCAGTCGAAGGACATCGCGTTGCCGCCGGGGCGGCCGGCCCCGGCCGGCGGTTTCGCGTCGATCAACAGCAGGTCGGCAACCCGGCCGTAGAAGTCGATCTGGGTCAGATCCTCGGGCGCGGACACCCCCACCGCCTTCATCACCGGCAGCCCGTAGCGCGCCCTGACCTCGCGCACGCGGGCGGGGCTTTCATGGCCGTGAAGCTGCAGCATGTCGATGGCGGCTGTCCCGGTCAGCGCGTCGAGCATGGCATCGTCGGCATCGACAGTCAGCGCCACCTTGGCCACGCCCTCGGGCACCGAGACCGTCATCGCCGCCATGCGCTCCAGCCCCAGGTGGCGGGGCGATCCGGGGAAATGCACGAAGCCCACATAGGCCGCGCCCGCCACGATGGCGGCGGGAATGTCGGCGGGATCGGTCAGCCCGCAGATCTTGACCCGGATAGCGGTGTTCATGGGCGTGCCTCACCCGGCCTTGTCGAGCAGCGCCAGCACCTCGTCGCGGTCCTTGTGCTGCGCGCCCTTCAGGCGGCGCAGCTCGGCCTTGAGCCGGTCCATCTCGCGCGTCTGGCGGGCGGCGGCAGCGCGTTCGCCGGCCTCGCGTATCCATTCCCAGACGAGGCCGACCACCAGCCCGGCCAGAACTCCGCCGAACATCACCACGAAGAGCGGCACCTCGTAGGAGGGATTGAGCGCGGCGATGTGGGCCAGTTCCCCGGGCAGCACCTGCACCCGGACCATGCCGCGATTGGCCAGCGCCACGAGGATGAGGGCGATCGCGAAGATGGCGATCGAGGCGTAGCGGATGTAACGCATCAGGCTTTCCTGTTCAGGCGATCGCGCAGCAGCTTGCCGGTCTTGAAGAAGGGCACG
>CAZNMK010000057.1:9918-10561 GCA_964574045.1 uncultured Roseovarius sp.
CGTGCTTTTCCTCCACCTCCACCGCCTCGCCGGTGCGCGGGTTGCGCCCCAGACGGGCGTCGCGCTTCTTGACCGAAAAGGCGCCGAAGCCGCGCAGCTCGACCCGGTTGCCCGCGGCCATGGCGTTGGTGATCTCGTTGAAGATGGTGTTCACAATCCGCTCGACGTCGCGTTGCACGAGGTGCGGATTTTCGTCGGCGATCTTCTGGATCAGTTCCGATCGGATCATCGGATATCTCCCCGGGTGGTCGGTTCTGGCGTGACTGGCAGTCGGATAAACTATAGATAGAAATCAGAAAAACCGAAATAGCCCGCGAGGCCGGCACGGGCGTGAAATTGCTCTTTTTGGCGGAATTGTCCGGGGCGCACATGCCCTTTCACGCGAATCCCCGAAGATGGGGCACGCCGCAACGCAGAGAGACGATCGGGGCAAAGCAATTGATTCGGCGCAAATTCCGGTGGTTCGGGGACGCGTCTGCGTGACCGCGGCACGGATGTTCACCTTCGCCGCCCCGCGCGCCAGGTGCCGGCGCCTGTCCTTGCGCAGGCGCCGCGTTCCTCTGCGTTGTCGGTCATGCCTGGATCGGGCGGATGGCGCTTGTCGCAATGCCATGATCGAGCTTCATGTGCCTGCCCTCATCCC
>CAZNMK010000058.1:0-8749 GCA_964574045.1 uncultured Roseovarius sp.
CCGGGTCTCGCCGACGCGGCGCAGATTGATACCCTCGTCGACCGCCGATTTCATCACCGCCGCCTGCAACGGGCCGACATCCACGGTGATGGTGTCGAAAAAGGTCTTCGGATCGACCCTGAACCCGGCCTCCTCCAGCCCGCGCGCCAGCCGCACGGTCTTGCGGTGGATGCGCTGGGCGATGGCCCTCAGCCCCTTGGGTCCGTGAAACACCGCGTACATCGACGCCATCACCGCCAGCAGCGCCTGCGCAGTGCAGACATTCGAGGTGGCCTTTTCGCGGCGGATATGCTGCTCGCGGGTCTGCAGCGCCAGACGGTAGGCGCGGTTGCCGTGGCTGTCGACCGACACCCCCACCAGCCGCCCCGGCATCGCCCGTTTGTAGGCATCGCGACAGGCCATGTAGGCGGCGTGCGGGCCGCCATAGCCCATCGGCACGCCGAAGCGCTGGGCGCTGCCCACCGCGATGTCGGCGCCCATCTCGCCTGGTTCCTTCAGGAGCGTCAGCGCCAGCGGATCGGCAGCGACGACGCCGATGGCGCCATGCTCGTGCAGCGCCGCGATCTGGGGCGTGAAGTCGCGCACATGACCATAGGTGCCGGGATACTGGAAGAGCCCGCCGAAGACCTTGTCCGCCTCCATCTTGTCGGGGTTGCCGACGATCACCTCGATGCCCAGCGGCGCGGCGCGTGTCTCGATCACGGCGATGGTCTGGGGGTGGCAGTCGCGGTCGACGAAGAACGCGCCCGCCTTCGACTTCGCGACCCGCTGCGCCATGGTCATCGCCTCGGCGCAGGCGGTGGCCTCGTCCAAGAGCGAGGCATTGGCGATCTCGAGCCCGGTCAGGTCCGAGATCATGGTCTGGAAGTTCAGCAGCGCCTCGAGCCGGCCCTGGCTGATCTCGGGCTGATAGGGCGTATACGAGGTGTACCAGGCCGGGTTCTCCAGGATGTTGCGCTGGATCGCCGGCGGCGTCACCGTGCCGTGATAGCCCTGCCCGATCAGGCTGACCAGAACCTTGTTCTTGCTCGCCGTCATCCGCATTCGGTGCATCAGCTCGCGCTCCGAAAGCGGCTTGCCGAAATCGAGCGGCTCCTGCTGGCGGATGGATTTCGGCACCGTCTCGTCGATCAGTTGGTCGAGGCTCTTGACGCCCAGCACCTCCAGCATCTCGGCCATCTCTTCGGGCGAGGGGCCGATATGGCGGCGATTGGCGAAATCGTAGGGCAGATAATCGATAGGCTTGAAGGGCATTTCATTCCTCTCCCATAGGTAGCGGGTCAGCGTTCAGTCGTGTGCTTGAGGGCCAGTTCAAAAAACATCCGCGCGCCCTTGGCGTCGAAGAACAAGTCGGCGCCGGAGCGATTGAGATGACCCTTCATCTCCGCATTGGTACTCTTCGCGAGCAGCCGTTCGACAATCCGGTGAAGCTGCCGCCTATCCTTGGCCTCAAGCCCTGCGATAGTATCGGCAATAGCGTCGTCGAGGGTTTCATGAATCAGATCCACATCCTGATGAAACGCGGTGCCCAGCTTTCGCAGAACACCCTGATCCTCGCTTGTCAGCCGCATGTCTCAGGCGATGAACGCCTTGTAGGCGGCCTCGTCCATCATCGCGTCCATCTGCGACGCATCCGAGGGCTTGATCCGGAAGAACCAGCCATCGCCCGTGGGATCCTCGTTCACCTTGCCGGGTTCGTCGACGATGGCATCGTTGATCGCCGTGACCTCGCCGTCGATCGGGGCGAGGATGTCGGACGCCGCCTTGACGCTCTCGATCACCACCACCTCGTCATCCTTGGCAACGGTGGTGCCCGCCTCGGGCAGCTCGACAAAGACGATGTCGCCCAGTTCGTTCGCCGCGTGTTCGGTGATGCCGACGACGACCTCGTCGCCCTCGACACGCAGCCATTCATGCTCTTCGGTATATTTCATCTCTTTCGTTCCCTCGTTGGATCAGCGTTTGAAACCGGCCGGTTGAAAGGGCAGCTTCGCCACCCGGGCGGCCATGCGCCGGCCGCGCACCTCGCCCCAGATCGTCGTGCCCGGCACGGTCAGATCGGCCGGAACATACCCCATCGCTATGGGCGCGCCGACGCTGGGGCCGAACGCACCCGAAGTGACGGCGCCCACCGGCTCGCCCCCTTCCGCCACCGCAAAGAGCGGCGTGCCGTCGCGCATCGGTGCACGGCCCTCGGGGCTGAGCCCCACGCGCCGGCGCGCGGGGCCGTCCCGCAATTCGCGCAGGATGCGCTCCGCACCGGGAAAGCCGCCCGCGCGCTCGCCGCCGGTGCGGCGCACCTTCTGGATCGCCCAGGCGAGCCCCGCCTCGACCGGGCTGGTCGCGGTGTCGATATCGTTGCCGTAAAGGCAAAGCCCGGCCTCGAGCCGCAGGCTGTCGCGGGCGCCGAGCCCCACAGGCTCGACCGCCTCGTGCGCCAGCAGCGCGCGCGCCAGCGCCTCGGCCCGGTCCGCGGGCACCGAGATCTCGAACCCGTCCTCGCCGGTATAGCCCGAGCGCGACAGCCACAGTTCGCCGTAATCCGAGGCCATGACAGCCACATCCATGAATCGCATATCCGCCGCCCCGGGCAGCAACCCGCCCAGCACCGCCTCGGCCGCCGGTCCCTGCAGCGCCAGCAGCGCGCGCTCGGTCATCTCCTCTACTTCGACACCCGAAAGCCGCGCCCGCATATGGGCGATGTCCGCCTCCTTGCAGGCGGCGTTGACCACAAGAAACAGGTGATCGCCCCTGTTGGCGATCATCAGATCGTCGAGGATACCGCCCGCATCATTGGTAAAGAAGCCGTATCGCTGGCGCATCCCGCCCAGCCCCAGCAGGTCGACCGGCACCAGCGATTCCAGCGCCAGCGCGGCCGGGCCGAACCCACCCTCGTGGCGCAGGATCGCCTGGCCCATGTGGCTGACATCGAACAGCCCCGCCGCGGCGCGGGTGTGCAGGTGTTCCTTCATTACACCCAGCGAATACTGCACCGGCATCTCGTAGCCGGCGAAGGGCACCATTTTGGCGCCCAGCTCCCGGTGCAGGGCATGCAGCGGCGTCTTGCGCAGGTCGCTCATCCCGCGTCTCTCCCATCGCTCTGGGCCGGTCCGAGAATGGAATCGCTGCCGGCACCGTTACGGCGCGCGGGGTCCGCACGCCCTCGATGCCCCCTCTGTCCTTTTGCCTGAGATCGCTATCCCTTCGGCGCCCCGGCGATGGCCGGGAACTCTCCAGAGTCTGTCACAGATGCGAAACGGTCCCTTGCGCCTGAGAGTTTCCGGGGCGGTTGCTCCTTCGGCACCGGCAAAGCCGGTTCTCCCGTTCCTATCGCGGTGTACCCTAGTATGCCGCGCGAGTCGTTTCAAGCCGCCGCGAACAACCCATCTGCGCGAAGAACCCCGCCAGGGCGTCATTGCCGCAAACCAGGTCTTCCAGCGACAGCTTGTCGAGATGGGTGAAGAACGCCTCGGCCGCGTCGGCCAGCACATCGCGCAGCCGGCAGCTGTCGGACAGCGGACAGGTATCGTCGGTATCGGCCAGGCATTCGGTGTGATGCTTGGGCGCCTCGAGATCGCGAAAAACCGCGCCGACGGCAATCTCGCGCATCGGACGCGCCAGCCGCAAGCCGCCCGAGCGGCCGCGCCTCGTGTGCAGATAACCCAGCTGTGCCAACTGGTTGACGACCTGCGCCAGGTGGCTTTCGGAGGTATTGCACTGCTCGGCGATCTCGGACTTGGTGGCCAGCCGGTCGGAATGATTGCCGCAGAACATCAGCACGCGAAAGGCGAGGTTGGTTCGTTTGGTCAGGCGCATGGCGAAAATCGGACTCCCAGCTTGATATCCGGGCAGAGTGGAGGCACTGACTAAAGTTGACCATGACACAGATCAAATCGCCGATTCGCGCTCCCGGGGCAATTCCGGGCGGCCAGGCAACCAGGACCGATGCCTGGTTCTTCGGCTATGGCAGCCTGGTCAACCGCGACACCCATGCGTTCGGCGTTGCCGCGCCGGCCCGGCTGAGGGGGTGGCGGCGGGTCTGGCGGCATACCCGGCTGCGCCCGGTGGCCTACCTGACGGCGGTGCCCGACCCGGCCGGCGAAATCGACGGGCTGATCGCCGCCGTGTCCGGCGCCGACTGGGCCGCGCTGGACATGCGCGAACGCGCCTACTCGCGGCTTTCCGCGCATCACCAGATCAGCCACGACCTGCCGCACGCGCCCGATATCGCCATCTACACCATCCCCGAGGGCCGCCACGGCACCCCCGGCGCGGCCTGCCCGGTACTGCTCAGCTATATCGACGTGGTGGTACAGGGGTACCTGCGCGAATTCGGCGAGGCCGGCGTGCGCCGCTTCTTCGACACGACCGACGGCTGGGACGCGCCGGTGCTCGACGACCGGGCCCGGCCGCGCTATCCCCGCCACCGGCAGCTGAGCGGCGACGAGCGCGCGCTGGTCGACGACCATCTCGCGGCGGTCGGGGTACGTCCCTTTCGCGCCTGAACGCCGGCGGCGGTGGACGCGGGCCGCGCCTTGCCGCATTCTCGGCGCATGGCCAGCACCAAACTCCTGTCGGGTACCGCCATGATGCTGCTGCGTTTCGCGCGGCGGCTGTGGGTGCGGGTGTCGCTGATGGCGCTGCTGGCGCTGATCGCGGCGGTCGGCGCGACGCTGCTGGAAGGGTTCATTCCGCAGGGTCTGCGCGCGCGCATGCCGGCCGAGGCGATCACGCCGGTTCTCACCATCCTGGCGTCGGGGATGCTGGCGGTCAGCACCTTCTCGCTCAACGTCATGGTCACGGCCTATCACGCCGCGGCCTCGCAGGCGACGCCGCGGGCGCATCGCATCCTGCTCGCGGACACCACCACCCAGACGGTGCTGGCGACCTTCATCGGCGCCTTCGTCTATGCGCTGAGCGCCATCATTCTGATTCAGGCGGGTTTTGCGGCGCAGGGGTCTTCGGTGATGTACATGGCCGTCACCGTGGCGGTGGTGGCGCTGGTGATCCTGGCCATGCTGCGCTGGATCGGCCATCTCAGCGACCTGGGTAGCATGGATGCCACCCTGCGCAAGACCGAGGCCGATGCCCGCGAAAGCCTGACACAGACCCGCGCCGCGCCGGCGCAGGGGGCCACGCCGCTGACCGCCGAAACCGTCATTCCCACCGACGCCAGCCCGATCCCCGCGCCCGAATCGGGGTATCTGCAGTTCATCGACACCGCCCGGATCGACAAGGCCCTGAACGATCCCGGCGCCCGGGTCTATCTGCATGTCTCGCCCGGGCAGTTCGTGCTGAAGGGACGCGCGATAGGCCATGCCTGCGGCCTCGACGACGAAGGAATCGACGCGGTGCAGGCGGCGCTGACCATGGGGCAATACCGCACCTTCGAACAGGACGCGGCCTATGGCCTGCTGGTGCTGTCGGAAATCGCCTCGCGGGCGCTCTCGCCGGGGATCAACGACCCCGGCACCGCCATCGACGTGATCGCCCGGCAGGAACGGCTGATCTGGGACTGGGCGACGACGCCAGCGACGGATGCGCCGCGCTACGAGCGGGTGTTCGCGCCGGCGCTGGAGCCCGAAACGCTGATCGCGAACGCCTTTGCCAGTACCGCGCGCGACGGCGCCGACAAGATCGAGGTGGTCTGCCGGCTGCTGCATGCGCTCAGATCGCTGGGCACATGCGACGACCCGCGTCTGGGCGCCGCCGCCCGCGAGGCCGCCGACCGCACCCGCGCCCATGCCGAGGCGGCGCTGACGCTCGATGCCGACCGCGACCGGATGCGCCGCGCCCACGAAGAGGACGGCGTCTTCATTCCTTCGCCCTGATCCGCTGCAAGAGCGGCAGCAGCCGGCCCATGTCGGGCCCCTGGCTCTGCCCCGTCAACGCCAGCCTGAGCGGCATGAACAGCGCCTTGCCCTTGCGGCCAGTGGCCTCTTTCACCGCGCCGGTCCAGTTGGCCCAGCTGTCGTCGTCCAGCGGCCCCTCGGGCAGCATCGCCATGGCCTGCGCGACGAAATCGCGGTCGGCCTCGTCGATGACCGGTTCCGCCCCGTCGCGGCAAAGCGCCCACCACGCCGCGAGATCGTTCATCGTGGCGATGTTCTCGCGCGTTGCCTCCCAAAAGCGCGGCGCCAGCGTATCGGGCACGCCGAGCGCGGCGACGGCATCGGCCACCTCTGCATAAGGCCGTTCCTGCAGCACCCGCGCCGTCAGCGGAAAAAGGTCGGCGGCGTCGAACTTGGTCGGCGCCGCGCCGAAGCGGGCGATGTCGAAGCCCTCGACCAGCTCGTCGATGCTGCCGCGCAGTTCCACCGGGTCGGCCGAGCCCAGCCGCGCCATCAGCGACAACAGCGCCATCGGCTCGACGCCTTGCGCGCGCAGATCGCGCAGGGAAAGCGTGCCGAGGCGCTTCGAGAGCGCATCGCCCTGCGCGCCCGTGAGCAGCGAATGATGGGCAAAGGCGGGCGCCTGCCCGCCCAGCGCCGCGATGATCTGGATCTGGGTGGCGGTGTTGGTCACATGGTCCGAGCCGCGCACCACATGCGTCACCCCCATATCGGTATCGTCCACCACCGAAGCGAGCGTATAGAGCACCTGCCCGTCGCCGCGAATGAGCACCGGGTCCGAGACGCTGGCGGCGTCGATGGAAACCGGGCCGAGGATGCCGTCCTCCCAGCCGATGCGCTCGTGGTCGAGCCTGAAGCGCCACACGCCGGGGCCCCTCTCGGCGCGCAGCCGGTCGCGCTCGGCCGCGGACAGCGCCAGCGCGGCGCGGTCATAGACCGGCGGGCGACCCATGTTGAGCTGCTTCTTGCGCTTGAGGTCCAGTTCGGTCGGGGTCTCGAACGCCTCGTAGAACCGGCCGATTTCGCGCAGGCGATCGGCGGCCTCGGCATAGCGGTCGAGCCGCCGCGACTGCCGCTCGATCCGGTCCCATTGCAGGCCCAGCCATTCCAGGTCTTCCTTGATGGCATCGACGTATTCCTCTTTCGACCGCTCGGGGTCGGTGTCGTCGATGCGCAGGACGAAGGTTCCCCCGGCCTTGCGCGCGATGAGGAAATTCATCAGCGCGGTGCGCAGGTTGCCGACATGGATAAAGCCCGTGGGCGACGGGGCGAAACGGGTGACGGTCATGATCGCGGCTCCGGATATCGTGCGCGGGCCATGTCACAGGCCGGCCGTTTTGTCCAGTTCAGCCCTGCCTCGGCCAGGCCCGGTGGATATCGTCGATGACATAGACATGCGCATGCCGCCGCCCTGCACCATGGGCAAGCAGATGAGGATGATCCATCGCCAGATCGGGATGATCGTGGGGCAGCTCGCGCGGCGCACCCCCCGGCCACAGCCGCCACGCCGCCAGCACCCCGGCCAGCGCCAGCGCCCCCAGGATGCCCAGCGCGGCGGCCATGCCCAGCGCCTCGCCCGCCCAACCGGCCAGAGGATAGGTGACAAGCCAGCACGCATGGCTGAGCGCGAATTGCGCGGTAAAGATCGATGGCCGGTCGGCGGGATGGACCGAGCGCCGCAACAGCCGGCCCGACGGGGTCAGCACGGCGGAATAGGACAACCCGAACGCCGCCCATATGGCCAGGAAGACGGGCCAGCCCGGCATCCCCGCCAGCGCCAGCCATACCGCCAGCCCGAGGCAAAGCGCCGCAAGCCCCGCCGCGCCGGCCATCATCACCCCGCGATCCGGCAACCGCGCGACCAGGCGCGGCAGTGCCAGCGCCGCCGCCATCGACCCGGCGCCAAAGGCCGCCATCGCCAGCGCCAGATCGGCCTCGGCCCCGCCCATCGGCCCGCGCACCAGAACCACCGTATCGACCAGCACGAACGCCCCCGCCGCCGCCGCCGCGAGATTGAGCGCCAGCAGCCCGCGCAACCGCGGCGTCGCAAGGTAGATGCGCCCGCCGCGTACAAGGCGCTCGCGAAACGGGCGCATGGCGGCCACGGGCGACAACGGCGGTATCGCCGCCCAACCGACCAGCAGCGCCGAGAGCGCAAAACCCAGCGCCGTGCCGGCAAAGAGCGTGGCGAATCCCGTCACGCTGAGCAGCAGGGCGGCGATGGCCGGGCTCAGCAGGTTTTCCAGATCGTAGGCCAGCCGCGACAGCGACAGAGCGCGGGTATAGTCGCCCTCGTCCGGAAGCAGGTCCGGCAGGACCGCCTGATAGGCCGGGGTGAACGTGGCCGAGGCCGATTGCAGGACCAGGATCAGCGCATAGACCTGCCAGACCTGCGTGACGAAGGGCAAGAACAGCGCGACACCGACCCGCACCAGATCGGCCGTCACCAGCACCGGCTTGCGCGGCAGGCGCTGCGCCAGCGCCTGCGCCACCGGCGACAACCCCACATAGCAGACCATCTTGATGGTGAACGCGATGCCAAGAACCACCCCCGCCCCGTCCCCGGCCAGGTCATAGGCCAGAAGCCCCAGCGCCACCGTCATCAGCCCGGTGCCGAGCAGCGACACCACCTGTGCCGCGTAAAGCGCGGCATAGCTGCGGTTGGCGAAGAGCGCGATCATGGCCCCGGTCTAGGCATCTTGCGGGGCATCGTCCAGCGCGCCCGCGCCGGTCACAAACCCGTGAAGGCGCGCGATACCCCGCAACGCCGCACTATGATCGGGCGCATCGGGGCGATTCAACCGGGGAGACGCGACATGACCCTTCGCATGACCCGCCGCAACCTGCTGACCGGCGCTGCCGCCGCCGCGCTGCCGCTGGCCGCGCCGACGCTCCTG
>CAZNMK010000058.1:8759-10554 GCA_964574045.1 uncultured Roseovarius sp.
CTCGGTTCGTTCGAGGTGACCAGCCTCCTGGCGGCGACGGCGATGCGCCCCGACCCGCATTCCATTTTCGGCCTCAACGTCGGCGCCGACGAATTCGCCCGGGTCTCGGCCGCCGCGATGCTGCCCACCGACGCAGCGCAGTTCTTTTTCACGCCCGTACTGGTGAACACGGGCGAAAAGCTGGTGCTCTTCGACACCGGGCTGAACCCCGAGGGCATCGCCGGCGCGCTTGCCGCCGCCGGGTACGCGCCGGACCAGATCGACCTGGTGGTGATCACCCACATGCATGGCGACCATATCGGCGGGCTGCGCGGTGACGGCGCCGACACGTTCGCCAATGCCGACTATGCCACCGGGCGGGTCGAATTCGACGCCTGGTCGGGGATGGAGAACGCCGTTTTCGAGGAAAAGATGCGCCCGCTGGCCGAGCGCACGACGATGATGGAGGACGGCGCCAGCCTCTTTTCCGGCCATGCCGCGATGGCGGCCTTCGGACACACGCCGGGGCATATGGCGCACCTGATCGAAAGCGGCAGCGCGCGGCTGCTGATCGCGGCCGATTTCGCCAATCACTACGTGTGGTCGCTGGCCCATCCCGACTGGGAGGTGAAGTTCGACATGGACAAGCAAGCGGCGGCGGCCACACGGCGGCGGTTACTGGACATGCTGGCGGCCGAAAGGCTGCCCTTCGCGGGCTATCACATGCCCTGGCCAGGCACCGGCTTCGTCGAGGCGCATGAGGGGGGGTATCGTTACGTTCCGACCAGCTACCAGCTGATGCTCTGAGGACGCGGGGCTTTCCTTTCTCCGCGCGCCGACGCATATCCGGGGCATGAACCGCACCGACCCCGCCCTGCACCAGATCGAGGCGATGGCGCGCGCCGCCGTCGACGCCCTGCCGGCCGCCTTTCGCGGCCCCGCCCTGGCCGTCGCGCTCAGGGTCGAGGACTGGCCGGCGCGCTGGATGCTCGACGAATTGGGCATGGCCGACCCGCTGGAACTGACCGGGCTATACGACGGCATCCCGGTGACCCGAAAATCGGTCACCGATCAGCCGCTAGGCCCCGACACCGTCTGGCTTTTCCGCGAACCGATCCTGGCGGAATGGCGCGAGCGCGGCGATGTCGAACTGGCCGACCTCGTGGCCCATGTCCTGGTGCACGAGTTCGCCCATCATTTCGGCTGGTCGGATGCCGACATCGCGACCATAGACCGCTGGTGGGAATGACCCGCCCCGCCCCTTTTCCCGTCGCCGGCGCCGGGGTAGGCACTGCGCGCCGGACCTGTCAGAGAAACGGAACCTCACCATGACCACCACCCTCGCAACCGCCCTTCTGCACGCGCTCAGAGATCGCGGCGCCGACCGCCTGTTCGGCATTCCGGGCGATTTCGTCCTGCCGCTTTTCCGAGTGATCGAGGAAAGCGCTATCCTGCCCTGGCACACGCTCAGCCACGAACCCGGCGTCGGTTACGCCGCCGATGCCGCGGGCCGGATCACCAGCACGCTGGGGGTGGCGGTCGTGACCTATGGCGCCGGCGCGCTCAACATGGTCAATGCCGTGGCCCAGGCCTATGCCGAGAAATCGCCGCTGGTGGTGATCTCGGGCGCGCCCGGCGCACAGGAGGGCAAGCTGGGCCTCAGCCTGCACCACCAGGTCAAGACGCTGAATTCGCAGTTCGAGATCTTCCGCGAACTGACCTGCGCGCAGACGGTGCTGAACGACCCTGCCACCGCGCCGGCCGAGATCGCCCGCGTGCTCGACGCCGCGCGCCTCTATTCCCGCCCGGTCTATCT
>CAZNMK010000059.1:0-6027 GCA_964574045.1 uncultured Roseovarius sp.
CCGAGATCGCCCGCGTGCTCGACGCCGCGCGCCTCTATTCCCGCCCGGTCTATCTGGAGGTGCCGCGCGATCTGGTGAATGCGCCCTGCGCGCCGGTGCCGCCCTTCGACCCCGCGCCCACCGACCCCGAGGCGGCGCGCGCCTGCGCCACTGAAATCCTCACCCGGATGCGCCAGGCGAGCGCACCCGCGATCCTTGTGGGCGTCGAGGCGCGGCGCTACGGCATCGAGGACAAGATCGCCGGGCTCTGCCGCAAGCTCGGCCTGCCGGCGGCGACGAGCTTCATGGGCCGCGGCCTGCTGGCGCGCCAGGACCTGCCGCTGATGGGCGCCTATCTCGGCTCGGCCGGCAGCGAGACCGCGGCGCGCTATGTCGAGGGCGCCGACTGCCTGCTGATGCTGGGCGTGATCGTCAGCGACACCAATTTCGGCGTCTCGGGCAAGAACGTCGATCTGCGCGGCGCAATCCAGGCCCTCGACCGCCATGTCGCCTTTGCCCACCACACCTATCCGGAGGTCACGCTGGAGGCGCTGGTCGACGCCATGACCGAGCTGGCCGAACCGCTCGACCGCGCCCGCCCCAACGCGCACGCGCCCGACTACGCCCGCGGGCTGCCCGACGACGACACAGCCCTCGCGCCCGCGCATGTGGCACAGGCGGTGAACGACCTGTTCGACGCCCACGGGCGGATGCCGATCGCCACCGACATCGGCGATTGCCTCTTCACCGGGCTCGAGATCGTCGATACCGAATTCGTGGCGCCGGGCTATTACGCGTCGATGGGCCTCGGCGTGCCCGCCGGCATGGCGATTGCCGCCTGCACAGGGCGCCGGCCCATCGTGCTGGTGGGCGACGGCGCCTTTCAGATGACCGGGTGGGAACTGGGCAATTGCCGCAAATACGGCTGGGCGCCCATCGTGATCGTGTTCAACAACCTCAGCTGGGAAATGCTGCGCGTCTTTCAGCCCGGGCCGTCCTATCACGACCTCGACGACTGGCATTATGCCGAAATTGCCGCGCATCTGGGCGGGCACGGCGTGCGGGTACGGACCTGCGCCGAGCTGGGGCGCGCGCTGGCCGAGGCCCATGCCGACGACAGCCGTTTTCACCTGATCGAGGCGATGCTGCCCAGGGGAGAGACGTCCGGGACGCTCGCCCGCTTCGTCGGCGCGGTGCGCGAGATGTCGGCCCTCAAGGGAGAATGAGGCGGAGCGCGCGCCGGATATTCGCCGACGTTCGCGCCCACCCGACTGCGCAAATGGCTGAGGGCGGATCGGGATCGAGCCCCCTCCGCCATGCGGCGATTTGTCGCGAATCGGCGTCTGTGGTATCCTGCCCGCGCATGTGTTTTCAGAGGTAACGCCGATGGAAGATCAGGAAAAGCGGGTATCCCGGCGCGCGGTGTTCATCGGCGCGCTCGTCGGCATCCCCTCGGCGGCTCTCATCGCGCTGGTCGCCAGCCAGCAAGTCAGGGCCGAGGGGCGCGACCCCCAAGACGACGATGACGACGACGACGATTGATCGTTGCCTAGTTTTCTTTCCCCGTGGCCCGAATAGACGCAATCGCGCCGCGGGCCGCCGCGCGCTGGCGCGGCAGCGCAATTCTCAGTAGTCCAGTTTCCTGCGCCCGAACAGGCGCAGGCTCGCAGCCCTGCCGAGCCTGAGCAGCGCATAGACCTGATCGCCCGGAATTCCCGGGCGCAGCAGCGGCGCGAGCCAGCGTGCCCGGCCCATGGTCTCCAGACGCAGGATGCGCTCCATGGCGGCGGCACCGACGTAAAGCGCATCGTTGTCGTGCAGGGCCATCGCATCATTCAGCCTGATCCCCTGCCCGCGCAGCCACGCGACCTCGGGCGCGTCCGCCTCGCGCGCCGAGACCAGCCGCAGCCCCGGAAGCCCCGCGCGCACGGCCTTGAGGCGGACGAACCGGCTGCAGAACGGGCATTCCCCGTCATAGACGATCCAGTTCCCCGGGGGAACGGCGGGGCGGCGCGGGCGTCCGGGCTCGGTCGGTGTCACGGGTCTGCCTTTGCGATGTAGCACAGTATTCCGTCGTCCTGCGGGTCGTGGCGGCACCCCTCGACCTCCGGCAAGCCGGCCCTTTCGAACAGGACATCGAGAGGCGGGGACGAGGCCGTTACCGGGTCCAGCGCCTCGTCGCGCGTCAACTCCTCGATCCTGCGGATGTCATGGGGGGTCGACACAACCACCCAGTCGTCATGCCCGAAAAAGCTGTACTGCGCGGTCACGAGGTCGACAGCGGGGTCGATGAAGGGGTGAAGGCGGCGGTTGTTCACCCCTTTCATCACCCAGACATGCACTTCTATCTCCTCGTCCGGGTTGTCCGCCATGCGATAGCTGTCGGCCAGCTGAATGGCATAGCGGCGCAGCATTCCGGCGTCGCGCCGGTATTTTCGCCGCTGCCGCTCGCTCAGGCGGCTTGCCTCGTCGGGTACCCGGATTTCACCGCGCTCGGGCAGGTAGACCATCATCACCGGCTCGGTCGCCCTTCGGTCCAGAAGCTTCATGCGCCAGGAAAACCGATGCCCCTCGTCCGTCCACCGGGCCTGACCCTCGATCAGAAGATGACGCAGGGGAAGAAGCGTCTGCGAAACCAGCCAGAGCAGGGCGAAAACCGCCAGGCACCTTGCGCCCATCGTAACCGGCAGGGGCCTCGGCGGCTCCGGACCGGCCGCCAGCGCCCTGGCCGCCCGCGCAAGGCCCGCCCGGCGCAGAAACCCCCGCGGCCAGTCCGGCGCGAAAAAGAGCGTGGTCAGGGCGATGGTCATCCACGGAAAGATGCCGATATCGAAGATGAAGTGATTGGTGACATGAAACACCACATACAACACAAAGACCGGCAGCCGCGTGGGTCTCCACAACAGAAGCGGCGCACCGACGAGATGCAGCGCCACCGGCCCGTACGAGCCCAGCACGAGGCCGGCCTCGGTCTGCCACATGGCGCCGTACCAGACGGCATCGCTGCGCGCGATGAGCCACGATCTGATCGGCTCCATCCGGATCCAGTCCCAGTTGAGCTTTACCAGCCCCGCATAGATCAGCACGATCTCGACCTGGGCTTTCATCATGGTGAGGTAAAGCCGGCGCATCGTGCCCTGCCGCGACGGCCAGGGAAACAGGGCCGCATCGACCGACCACGTCCGGTGCATCGGGATGACGCACATCATCGTCGTGACGATGATCAGCAGGTAGTAGTGGTTGAGGTAGTATTCCTGCCCCAGCAGGAACCCGTAGACCAGGAGCACCGTGACCAGAATGCACGACAGCCTGTAAAACAGCCCCACGGCGATCGTGACCGACAGCGTCAGCCATGCGAGCTGCAGCGGATAGGCCCAGGCCGCATTCTCGGGAAGCCAGTAGAAATACTCGTAGCGAAAGGAAAAATCGCGTTCGGCATTGGGCGCGAAGAACCTCAGTCCCTTGCGCTCGGCGTCATAGAAGAGCATCAGTCCCATCGCCATCCGAAAGACGGCGAAAGAGGCCGCATCGACCCGCCCGGTCAACTGGTCATGAAGCCATCGGGCCGCCGCCAACCGCATTGTCCCGGCCTCCCTTGAAGTGCCGTTGCACCCGGATTGTACGCATTATCTTGAGAAAATTGTACGATTTCCGGTTCGCGGCCGCGCCGGCCGGGGCCGCACACCCGACGCATGCACGATGCCCCAAGGCCGAGGCAGCCCGATGGGCGCCCCGCTCAGCCTTCGCCGGTGGGGTCGCGCCAGCGGTTGACCAGCGGATAGCGCCGGTCGAGCCAGAAGGCGCGCTTCGAAAGCCGCGTGCCCGGCGCCGACTGGAACCGCTTGTATTCGGAAATGCGCAGCAGATGCGCGACCCGCTCGGCATCGGCGCGCGCGAACCCCGCCGCCACGCAGTCGCCGACCGACCCGTCGCGGTCGACGAGAACCTCCAGGATGCCATCCAGCACAGGGTAATCGGGCAGCGAATCGCTGTCCTTCTGGTCCTCGCGCAGCTCGGCCGAGGGCGGCTTGTCGATCACGCGGGGCGGGATCACCTCGCCCGCGGGTGCCCGCATCCACGGGCGGCGATTGGCGTTGCGCCAGCGGCATATGTCGAAAACGCGGGTCTTGTAGAGGTCCTTGAGCGGATTGTAGCCGCCGCACATGTCGCCATAGATGGTTGCATAGCCCACCGCCACCTCGGACTTGTTGCCGGTCGAAAGCAGCATCTCGCCGAACTTGTTGGACATGGCCATCAGCAAGAGCCCGCGCAGGCGCGACTGGATGTTTTCCTCGGTAATGTCGGCATCGAGCCCCTCGAAGAGCGGCGCCAGCGTCTCCGTGACCGCCGCGCGCGCGGCCGAGATCGGCACCGTGTCGTAGCGGCAGCCGAGGCGCCGGGCCACCGCCTGCGCGTCCTCCAGCGAGGCGGCCGAGGTGTATTCCGACGGCAGCATGACGCAGCGCACATTCGCCGGCCCCAGCGCATCGGCGGCGATGGCGGCCACGAGCGCGCTGTCGACGCCGCCCGAGAGCCCCAGCAGCGCCCTGTCGAACCCGCTCTTGCGCATGTAGTCGCCAAGCCCCAGAACCATCGCGCGGTAATCCTGTTCCAGCGCGTCGGGCAGATGTGCGCGCGCGCCCTGTTCGGCACGCCAGCCATCCGCGCCGCGCACCATGTCGAGATGGGCAATCGCCTCTTCCATCACCGGCATCTGCAGTGCCAGCTCGCCCCCGGGGTTGAGCGCGAAACTGCCGCCGTCGAACACCTGGTCGTCCTGTCCGCCGACGAGGTTGAGATATATCAGCGGCAGGCCGGTCTCGACCACCCGCGCCACCATCAGGTTGAGGCGCGTATCCATCTTGTTCCGGTAATAGGGCGACCCGTTGGGCACCAGCAGGAACTCGGCCCCGGTTTCGGCCAGGGTTTCGGTCACGTCGTCGGACCAGGCATCCTCGCAGATCGGGCTGCCGATGCGCACGCCGTCGATGGCATAGGGCCCGCCGACGGCACCGGACGCATAGATGCGCTTTTCGTCGAACACCGTCTCGTTGGGCAGATGGTGCTTTTGAACCCGCGCCGCGATGCGGCCCTTGTCGAGGATGTAGTAGGCGTTGAACAGTTCCGCCCCGTCCAGCGCCGGGGCGCCGATGGCCAGCGCCGGGCCGTCGGCGCAGTCGCGCGCCAGCCGGTCGATCAGGGCGATGGCATGCTGGTGAAAGGCCGGTTTCATCGCCAGGTCCTGGGGGTTGTAGCCGGTCAGGAACATCTCGGGCAGCGCCACCAGCCGCGCCCCGGCATCGCGCCCCTCGGCCCAGGCGCGGCGGGCCAGCGCGGCATTGCCGGCCAGGTCGCCCACCGTCGCGTTGAGCTGGGCCAGGGTCAGGCGGAACCTGTCGGTCATGTCGCTGGGGCCTCTTGCTGCCGCGCCGTGCCGCACGATTTAGCAGATGCGGCCGCGAGGGAAACCCGGTTTCGGCAAAAGCCGTTGTCAGCCTTGGTCGCGTCCTCTAGGTTTGGCGCCAGCGCAGGGATGACAGGCCGGGGCATCAGAGGCAGACATGAACAAGAGGCTGACCACATCGCTTGCCGTCGCGATCGCCGCCGCCGGCGGCGCGCTGGCGCAGGACGGCGACATCCAGACCAAGCAGTACGAGGATGGCGGCATCTACGAGGGCACGTTCAAGGACGGGCTGCAGCACGGCACCGGCACCTACACCCTGCCCAACGGCTATGAATATACCGGCGAATGGGTCGAGGGCGAAATCCGCGGCCAGGGGGTGGCGCGCTTTCCCAACGGTTCGGTCTACGAAGGCGAATTCGCCCGCGGCAAGCCGCACGGCGTCGGCAAGATCGTGTTCACAGACGGCGGCACCTACGAGGGCGAATGGGAGGACGGCAAGATCACCGGCAAGGGCGTCGCCGTCTACGCCAACGGCGTGCGCTACGAGGGCGAATTCCTCAACGCCATGCATCACGGGCGCGGCCGGATGGAAAGCCCCGGCGGCTATGTCTATGACGGCGACTGGGTCGAGGGCGTCAAGGAAG
>CAZNMK010000059.1:6037-10544 GCA_964574045.1 uncultured Roseovarius sp.
GAAGGCCGGGCCACCATCACCTATCCCGACGGCGCCGTCTACGAGGGCCAGGTCGTCAACGGCGCGCGCGAGGGCGAAGGCACGCTCAGCATGCCCGACGGGCTGGTCTACGCCGGCACCTGGAAGGACGGCCAGATCGACGGCAAGGGCCGGCTGGTTCAGCCCGGCGGCGACGTCTACGAGGGCGATCTGGTGCGCGGCCGGCGCGAGGGCGAGGGCCGCGTCACCTACGAGAACGGCGACGTCTACGAGGGCCAGTTCAAGGACGACCGCCGCCACGGGCAGGGCACCTTTACCGGCACCGACGGCTATCGCTACGAGGGCAACTGGGTCGGCGGCAAGATATCCGGCCAGGGCAAGGTCACCTATCCGGACGGCTCGGTCTATGTCGGCGAGTTCCGCGACGACCTGGCCAACGGCCAGGGCACGATCACCTATCCCGACGGCTCGACCTACGAGGGCGAGTGGGTCGGCGGCGTGATCGAGGGCAAGGGCCGCGCGACCTATCCCAACGGGCTGGTCTACGAGGGCGAGTTCGAGAACGCCCGCAATCACGGCATGGGCGTGATGACCTATGCCGACGGCTATCGCTACCAGGGCGAATGGCGCGACGGCCAGCGCCACGGCCAGGGCACCGCCACCTATCCCGACGGCACCGTCTACGAGGGCCAGTTCGCCGACGGCCAGCGCCACGGCCAGGGCAAGATCGTGATGCCCGACGGTTTCACCTACGAGGGCGAGTGGAAAGAGGGCGAGATCTCGGGCCAGGGCGTGGCCACCTATTCCAACGGCGACGTCTACGAGGGCATGTTCCTGGGCGGCAAGCGCCAGGGCCAGGGCACGATGCGCTATGCCACCGGCGAAGAGGCCAGCGGCGAATGGCAGGACGGCGCGCTGGCCGAGGCCGCCGCGGATGGCCCCGCCCAAGAGACAAGCGCAGAAACCGACGCGGAAACCGGGGCACAGCCACCGGCAGCCGAATAAGGCGCGCGCCCGGGACCGCCCCGGCGGGGCATGTCGCGCTCGATCGGAAACACCCGCGTGCGCGCGCGCGCCCCGGGCCTGACCCGGTGCCCCGGCCCGTTGGCAAGAGAGGCGCCGGCTCGTGGGTCGGGGCGAAAACGAATCCAATCCGGTGCGATGCACGTTAGTATGGCGATGCTTCGATACACGCCCGGCAGGGAGGCATCGCCATGATCATGCGCATATTCCAGGTCACGACGCACAAGGGAAAGGAGGCCGAGTTCAGCAGGTTCTTTCACGAAACGGCCATCCCGCTGATGCAGCGTACCGAGGGCATCGTCTCGGTCCTGCCGGGCGCGGCACGAAAGGAAAGCCCGCGCGAGTTCAGCTTCGTGATGATCTGGCGCGACCTTGCCAGCCTCAAGGCCTTTGTCGGCGAGGATTACGAAAGCCCCCATATAGCACCGGAAGAAGCCGAACTGGTCGCCAGCCGCTCGATCAGGCACTACGAACCGGTCGCCGACTGAACGGCCGCCGATTTCGGGGTTTTCATTGTCCGCCGCCGGACCTATAGTCCGGGCCATGATCAGGCAGCGCGATATCCTTTCCGCCGCGACCGTTCCGACGGGTTGCGCCTGCTGCCTGCTGCTCCTAAGCCGCCTCTGAGCGTGCCATCCGGCGCGACCGCTCAGAGGATGTGTCCGTGATCGCGCCATATGGCTTAGGACAACCGAAAAGAGACCCGACATGACGACCGAAAAGAACCGCGTTTCGCCGCAGGCGAACAAGGACCGGGTGGTGATCTTCGACACCACATTGCGCGACGGCGAGCAGTCGCCCGGCGCGACCATGACCCATGAGGAAAAGCTCGAAATCGCCGGGCTGCTCGATGAGATGGGCGTCGACATCATCGAAGCCGGCTTTCCCATCGCGTCCGAGGGCGATTTCCGCGCCGTCAAGGAAATCGCCGAGCGCAGCCGCGATGCGGTGATCTGCGGGCTGGCGCGCGCCAACTTCAAGGACATCGACCGCTGCTGGGAGGCCGTGCGCCACGCCGCGCGCCCGCGCATCCACACCTTCATCGGCACCTCGCCGCTGCACCGGGCGATCCCGAACCTCAGCCGGGACGAAATGGCCGAGCGCATCCACGAGACCGTGACCCACGCCCGCAACCTGTGCGACAATGTGCAGTGGTCGCCGATGGACGCAACCCGCACCGAATGGGACTATCTCGCCCGCACGGTCGGCATCGCCATCAGGGCCGGCGCCACCACCATCAACATCCCCGACACGGTGGGCTATACCGCGCCGGTCGAATCGGCCGACCTGATCCGCCGGCTGATCGAAGAGGTGCCGGGGGCGGGCGATGTGGTGTTCGCCACCCACTGCCACAACGATCTCGGAATGGCCACCGCGAATGCGCTTGCGGCCGTCGCCGGCGGTGCGCGCCAGATCGAGTGCACCGTCAACGGCCTGGGCGAACGCGCCGGCAACACCGCGCTCGAGGAGGTGGTGATGGCGCTCAGGGTGCGGGGCGACATCATGCCCTACTACACTGGCATCGACACGACAAAGATCATGCATGTCAGCCGCCGCGTCGCCACCGTCAGCGGTTTTCCGGTGCAGTACAACAAGGCCATCGTCGGCAAGAACGCCTTTGCCCACGAATCCGGCATCCACCAGGACGGGATGCTCAAGAACGCCGAGACCTTCGAGATCATGCGCCCAGAGGATGTCGGGCTTTCCGCCACCAACATCGTCATGGGCAAGCATTCCGGCCGCGCCGCGCTGCGCGCCAAGCTCAGGGATCTGGGCTATGAGCTGGGCGAGAACCAGCTCAACGACCTCTTCGTGCGCTTCAAGGAACTCGCCGACCGCAAGAAGGAGGTCTACGACGAGGATCTGATCGCGCTCGTGACCGCGGGCGAGGATGCCGCCCGCGACCGGCTGGCGATCCGCTCGCTGCGCGTCGTGTGCGGCACCAATGGGCCGGCCGAGGCCGAACTGGCGATGTCGATCGACGGCGTCGAAAAGACCACCAAAGAAACCGGCGACGGCCCGGTCGACGCGACCTTCCGCGCGGTGCGCAAGCTCCATCCCAACGACGCGCATCTGTCGCTCTATCAGGTCAGCGCGGTGACCGAGGGCACCGATGCGCAGGCAACGGTGTCGGTCCGGCTGGAGGAGGAGGGCAACATCGCCACCGGCCAGTCGGCGGATACCGACACCGTCGTCGCCAGCGCGCGCGCCTATGTCAACGCACTGAACCGCCTGCTGGTGCGGCGCGGCAGGACCGGCGAGAACGCCCGCGAGATCAGCTACAAGGACGTGTCGTAAGGCACCTCGAGGGGGCGGCGGGGCGCCGCCCCCGTCGCGCGCCGGGGTAATTCGGACCGAAAGGAAACGGAGTCAGGTATCGGCCCGGTCCGCCCATTCCCAGGGCCGCGTGAACCGGCCCAGAACCTGGCCCAGCTTTTCCTCGTCGACCTCTCCCGTGGCTTCGAGCTGCGCCACCAGGCCGCGTTTCTTGCTGTCGATGACCCGGGCGACACGGGCATCGATGCCTTCCTTTTCCAGCTCGGCGTCGAAGATGCGCTTTATCGCCAGCTTGCGCAGGTCGGGCTTGAACACCTTGCCGACCGCGGTCTTGGGCAGTTCCGGCAGCACCTCGATATGCTTGGGCATCGCCGCGCGCTCGTGCACATGCACCTTGCAGTGCTCCATCAGCTCGGCGGCCGAAACCGTGCCGCCGGCGACAAGCTCGACATAGGCGCAGGGCAGCTCGCCCGAATAGGCGTCGGGCTGGCCGATGGCCCCGGCCATGGCCACCTGCCGATGCGCCATCAGCGCCTCTTCGATCTCGGCAGGGTCGATGTTGTGGCCGCCGCGGATGATCAGATCCTTGGCCCGGCCGGTGATCCAGAGATAACCGTCCGGGTCGATCCGGCCCAGATCGCCGGTCCGCAGATAGCGTTCGTGATAGAACAGATCGGCGTTCTTGGCCGTTTCGGTATAGGTCCTGCCGGGATAGACGCCGGGGTTCGAGACGCAGATCTCGCCCACCTCGTCGGTCGCGGCCTCGACCGGGGCGCCGTCCTCGCCCGCCTTCAGGATGCGCACATCGGTGTAGGGAAAGGGGATGCCGACCGAGCCCACCTTCTTTTCGCCGTCGGGCGGGTTGCACGAGACGAGGCACGTGGTTTCGGTCAGCCCGTAGCCTTCGATCACCTGCATGCCGGTGGCCGATTCAAAGCGTCTGAACAGTTCCAGCGGCATCGGCGCCGAACCGGAAAACGCGTTCTTGACGGTCGAGAGGTCGGCATCGACCTTGCGCTGCATCAGCGCCGCCACGGCGGTCGGCACGGTGATGACGAAGGTCGTCTTCCAGCGCTCGCAGAGCTTCCAGAAATTGTCGAAGACGCCCTCGCCGCGATAGCCCGCCGGCGTCGGAAAGACGACGTGCGCCCCCGATTTCAGGCTGGCCATCAGGATCACGTGGCAGGCGAAGACGTGAAAGAGCGGCAGCGGGCACATGATGCTGTCG
>CAZNMK010000060.1:0-10496 GCA_964574045.1 uncultured Roseovarius sp.
GTCGCCCGGCTGCTCGAGCTGCCCGGCCTGCCGCCGGTGTCGCTGCGGCTCGACCGGCTACAGGTGTCGGACAAGATCGCATTGACCGATTTCAACGCCGAACTCGACCTGGCGCAGGGCATCAGCGGCACCTTTTCCGGGCAGGCCTTCGGCCAGGCGGCGGTCGCGGGTCAGGTCATTCCCGGCGACGGGCGCGGCGTTTTCGTGATCCGTTCGCGGGATGCCGGCCAGGTGCTGCGCGCGGCGGGGCTGCTGAAGCAGGCGCGCGACGGCAAGATGTCGCTGGTGCTGACCCCGGGCCGGGGCGAGGATGTCTACGAGGGCAAGCTCACCGTCGACAACCTGCGGGTCAAGGATGCCCCGGCGATCGCGGCGCTGCTCAACGCGCTCAGCATCGTCGGCATCCTCGAACAGCTGGCCGGCGAGGGCATCCACTTCGCCCGTGTCGAAAGCGACTTTCAGCTCGCCCCCGAGCGGGTGACGATCTACAAGGCCAGCGCGGTCGGCGCGTCGATGGGCATTTCCGCCGAAGGCTACTACTGGCCCAAGACCCAGAGCATCGACCTCGAAGGGGTGATTTCGCCGGTCTATGCCGTGAACGTGCTGGGCGGCTTTCTGTCGCGAAAGGGCGAGGGGTTCCTGGGCTTCAAGTACTCGCTCAAGGGGGCGGCCGGCGCGCCCCGGGTGCAGGTCAACCCGCTGTCGGTATTCACGCCGGGGATGTTCCGCGAGATATTCCGCCGCCCGCCGCCGCCGCGCGCCGGGGCGGTGCCGCCCGCGGGGCAGGACACGACCGAGCCGCGGCAGGGTCCGCTGCGGCAGGGACAGGATCGCTGATGCAGCTTGCCGATTTCGATTTCGATCTGCCCGAGCGGCTGATCGCGACGCGCCCGGCGCGGCCGCGCACGGCGGCAAGGCTGCTGGTGGCCGAAGGGGCGCGCATCGTCGATGCGCGCGTTGCCGATATCGGTAGCTGGCTGCGGCCCGGCGACCGGCTGGTGCTCAACGACACCCGCGTCATACCCGCACGGCTGTCGGGTACGCGCACGCGGCAGGGCGCGGGCGGGCCGATCGAGGCGCGCATCGAGGCGACCTTGCTCGAGCCGCGCGCCGATGGCACCTGGAGTGCGATGGTCAGGCCGCTGAAAAGGCTGCGCGCGGGCGAGACGGTGCAATTCGGCGCCGGGCTGGCGGCCCAGTGCACGGGCAAGGCAGAGGGGCTGGCGGCGCTGCGGTTCAACCTGTCGGGGGCGCAATTCGATGCCGCGCTCGACGCCGCGGGCGCGATGCCGCTGCCGCCCTATATCGCCGCCCGCCGGGCGGCCGACGCGCAGGACCGCGAGGATTACCAGACCGTCTTTGCCCGCCGCGCCGGGGCCGTGGCCGCGCCCACCGCATCGCTGCATTTCGACCGGCCGCTGCTCGATGCCCTGGCGGGCCGGGGCGTCGACTTCACCCATGTCACGCTGCACGTTGGCGCCGGCACCTTTCTGCCGGTCAAGGTCGAGGATGTGCGCCAGCACCGCATGCACGCCGAATGGGGCGAGGTGAGCGAACGGGCGGCGGCCGAGATCGCGGATACCCGAGCCCAGGGGGGGCGCGTCATCCCCGTCGGCACCACCGCGCTGCGGCTGATCGAGACCGCGGCGCGGGACGGCGCGATCGCGCCCTGGCGGGGCGACACCGACATATTTATCTACCCCGGCTTTTGCTTTCGCGCGACCGACGCGCTGATGACGAATTTCCATCTGCCGCGCTCGACCCTCCTGATGCTGGTCTCGGCATTGATGGGGCAGGAGCGTATCCGGCGGATTTACGCCCATGCCGTCGCCGCCGAATACCGCTTCTTCTCCTACGGGGACGCATCGCTGTTGATCCCGGACTGAATCGCTGGCAGGGCGGCGCAGACGGGCCGGCATCGGTCGCGTTCGTGGCCGACGCGGCCGGCCGGGTCGGGCAAGAACGGCCCAATCGAAGGGTGGTGCGATGTTTTCGGTTCTTTCCAGTGCATGGGCGCTGCTGTTGGGAATGATGCTGCTGCAGGTCGGCAACGGCATGCAGGGCACGGTCCTGGGCATCCGGGGCGAGATCGAGGGGTTTTCCACCCTCGAGATGTCGCTGGTGATGTCGGGGTATTTCCTGGGCTTTCTTTTCGGGTCGCGCATGGCGCCCGAGATGATCCGCCGGGTCGGGCATGTCCGGGTCTTCGCGGCGCTCGCGTCGCTGATCTCGGCGGTGATGATCCTCTATCCCACTATCGCCGATCCCGTCGCCTGGGGCCTCGGGCGGGTGCTGGTGGGGTTCTGCTTTTCCGGCGTCTACGTGACCGCCGAAAGCTGGCTCAACAACGCGTCGGACAACGAAAACCGCGGCAAGGCGCTGTCGCTTTACATGATCGTGCAGATGGTGGGCATCGTCACCGCGCAGTCGCTGATGTTGGTCGCCGATCCGGGCGGATACGTGCTCTTTGTCATCCCCTCGGTGCTGATTTCGCTGTCGTTCGCGCCGATCCTGCTGTCGATCAGTCCGACACCGGCCTTCGAGACCGCCAAGCCGCTCAGCCTGCGGCAGATGATGGCGATCTCGCCGCTGGGCTGCGTCGGCATGTTCCTGTTGGGCGGGGTCTTTTCGGCCCAGTTCGGCATGGCCCCGGTCTATGGCGCCAAGGCCGGGTTGTCGGTGGCCCAGATATCGACCTTCGTTTCGTCTTTCTTCATCGGCGCGCTGGTGCTGCAGTATCCCATCGGCTGGCTGTCGGACCGGGTGGACCGGCGCCGGCTGATCCTGGTCTGCTCGGCCATCTGCGGCGCCGGCGGGCTGGTCGGCATGGCCTTCGGCAGCCTGTTTCCGGCGCTTCTGGTCGCGGGGCTGACGGTAGGCGGGATGTCGAACCCGCTTTATTCGCTGATCATCGCCTATACCAACGATTTCCTCGACCGCGACGACATGCCGGCCGCAGCGGGCGGCATGGTCTTCATCAACGGGCTTGGCGCGGTCGCGACCCCGCTGGCCATCGGCTGGCTGATGGGCCGGATGGGGCCGTGGGCGTTCTTTCTGGTGATCGCGGTGCTGGGTTTCGCCATTGCCGGCTATGCCGCCTGGCGGATGACGCGGCGCCCGGCGCCCTCGGTCGAGGATACCGAGAGCTTTACCATGGTGGCGATGTCGTCCTCGCCGGTGGCGGTCAACCTGGCCGCCGAGTACGACTATGACGCCGCCCAGGTCGAGGCCGGCACCGGATGATGCCGGCGGGGTAGCGCTAACAAGTTATCCACAGTCACGGAAGATTGCCGATGTTGCAAAATTTTACTGTCCAGATAAGGGGATGTGGGACTAAGCTTTGCACGTCGGGTATGAAAAAAAGGTGCTTCAGATGACGACCCCGGAAGAGGTGTTGACCTACTGGCTCGACGAGGTCGGGCCCGATGGCTGGTACGAGGCGTCCGACGCGTTCGACGCCGAGGTGCGCAAGCGGTTTCTGCCGGCGTGGGAAAGGGCCCGCGAGGGCACCTTCGCGCTGTGGCTGACCTATCCCAGCGGGGCGCTGGCATACACCATCCTGATGGACCAGTTTCCGCGCAACATGTTCCGGGGCGAGGCGCTGGCCTTTGCCACCGACCGGCAGGCGATGGCCGCCGCCAAGTCCGCCATTCACCGCAAATGGGATCTGCGCATAGACGAACCCGCGCGGCAGTTCTTTTACCTGCCGCTGATGCATTCGGAAAACCTGTGCGACCAGGAACGCTGCATCCGCCTGATCAAGGAGCGGATGCCGCAGACCGGGGCCGGCAATCTGCTGCACGCGCGCGCGCACCGCCAGGTGATCCGCCTGTTCGGCCGCTTTCCCTATCGTAACGTCGCGCTGGGCCGGGCTTCGACCGCGCCAGAGCGCAGGTTCGTCGAAAGCGGCGGCTACGGCGCGACCTTGCGCAACCTGCAGGCGGCCGATGCCGCCTGAGTTCCGGTAGCCGCGGAAATCCAGTCGAGAACAACACGATGACAGGCCGTCCCGTGACAATCCGTTGCGGGGCGCCAGTGTGGCGTTGTAACGGCGCCAAAAGTAGTTTAATATCAAACTAATTTCACAGAGCACCTTCGGCGGAGATGGAAATGGCGGCGAATTCCTTTGACATGGTCGTGATCGGGGCGGGGCCCGGGGGTTACGTGGCCGCCATCCGCGGCGCGCAGCTGGGCCTCGATGTGGCTGTGGTCGAGCGCGAGCACATGGGCGGCATCTGCCTCAACTGGGGTTGTATTCCCACCAAGGCGCTGCTGCGCTCGGCCGAGGTCTTTCACCTCATGCATCGCGCCGGGGAATTCGGGCTCAAGGCCGAGGGCATCGGTTACGATCTCGACGCGGTGATCAAGCGCTCGCGCGGGGTTGCGAAACAGCTCAATTCCGGGGTCGGGCACCTGCTGAAAAAGAACAAGGTGACGGCCATCATGGGCGAGGCGACGCTTGCCGGCAAGGGCAAGGTCAGCGTCAAGACCGACAAGGGCACCGAGCAACTCACCGCCCGGGCGATCGTCCTGGCCACCGGCGCGCGGGCGCGCGAACTGCCGGGGCTCGAGGCCGACGGCGAACGGGTCTGGACCTACAAGCATGCGCTGGTGCCCCCGCACATGCCGAAGAAGCTGCTGGTCGTCGGTTCGGGCGCGATCGGCATCGAGTTCGCCAGCTTCTACCGCACGCTCGGGGCCGAAACGACCGTGGTCGAGGTGATGGACCGCATCCTGCCGGTCGAGGACGCCGAGATATCGGCCTTCGCGAAGAAGAGCTTCAAGAAGCAGGGCATGACCATCATGGAAAAGGCGACGGTCAAGCGGCTCGACCGCGGCAAGGACAAGGTGACCGCCCATATCGAGACCGGCGGCAAGGTCGAGAAACACGATTTCGACACCGTGATCTCGGCCGTGGGGATCGTCGGCAACGTCGAAAACCTCGGGCTGGACAAGCTCGGCGTCAAGGTCGACCGGACCCATGTCGCGGTCGACGAATACTGCCGCACCGGGGTCGAGGGGCTCTATGCCATCGGCGACCTGGCCGGTGCGCCCTGGCTGGCGCACAAGGCCAGCCACGAGGGCGCGATGGTGGCCGAGCTGGTGGCCGGCGGCCATCCCCACCCGGTGCGCCCCGAGGCGATCGCCGGCTGCACCTACTGCCATCCGCAGGTGGCCAGCGTCGGGCTGACCGAGGCCAGGGCCAAGGAGCGGGGCCACGAGGTGAGGATCGGCCGATTTCCCTTCATCGGCAACGGCAAGGCGATCGCGCTCGGAGAGCCCGAGGGCATGGTCAAGACCGTGTTCGACGCGAAAACCGGCGAGTTGCTCGGCGCGCACATGATCGGCGCCGAGGTGACCGAACTCATCCAGGGCTATGTCGTCGGGCGGGCGCTGGAGACCACCGAGGAAGACCTGATGAACACCGTCTTTCCGCACCCCACCCTGAGCGAGACGATGCACGAGGCGGTACTCGATGCCTACGGGCGGGTGATCCACATCTGAAGGGGTGCCCCTGACGAGGGCAGCCAGGGCATGGCGCGTCCAACCGGCAGGAGAGGCCCCGGAACGGGCCCGGGGCGCGGGTAACGGGCGCGATTCGACGCAGCGTAGTTCAACCCGGAGGGTGCAGGGCATGCAGGCGGCGGTGGCGGGGTTCGCGCTCGGGTTCTCGCTCATCCTCGCGATCGGGGCGCAGAACGCCTTTGTCCTGCGCCAGGGGCTGCGGCAAAGCCACGTCTTCGCCGTCTGCCTGACCTGCGCGCTCAGCGACGCGGTGCTGATCGCCGCCGGTGTGGCGGGGTTCGGCGTGCTGGTGGCGGCGGTGCCGGGGCTCGAGCCGGCGATGCGCCTGGGCGGCGCGGGGTTCCTGGTCTGGTACGGGGGGCGCACGTTTTACGCGGCCTGGAGAGGCGGCGAGGCGCTCGACGCCGCGCCCTCGGGGGCAGCCGGGCTGCAAGGGGCGCTGCTGACCTGCCTTGCGCTCACCTGGCTCAACCCGCATGTCTATCTCGATACCGTGGTATTGCTGGGCGCGGTCAGCGCGCAATATGCCGAGCGGCTGGAATTCGCACTGGGCGCGATGGCGGCGAGCTTCGTCTTTTTCTTCGGGCTGGGCTACGGCGCGCGGGTGCTGGCGCCGGTCTTTCGCCGCCCCGCCGCGTGGCGGGTGCTCGACGTGGCGGTGGGGCTGACGATGTGGGCGATCGCGGTGAAATTGCTGCTGATGTGAGGGGCGCAGGTGCCTCTTCGTGATCCGCAAACCTGAAGCTCCGCGCAGAGGGCAGCGCCCGCCCGAGGTGGGCGCGAAAGCGCCCGCCGTCGTGCCACAGGCACGCCTCCGGCGTGACGGGCGGGCGGGCGCTGCCCGGCGGTACCCGCCGGGCGCTACGGTGGCGAAGGGTTCGTCTTGCCCCCCGCTCAGAGGTCGAGCGCGCCCTGCGCGCCGCGATCCTCCTCGCGGGGCGCACGTTTGAAGGCGTCGTCGCGCCGCGCCGGCAGGCGCACGGCGCGGTCGCGCAGCTCGAGCGCCTCCTCGACGGTGACGATCTGGATGCACGGCACGGGGGTGAAGCCCTCCATCTCGAACTGGCCGGCCGCCGCGGCCTCGGCCACCATCGGCTTCTTGGGCCCGGTCAGGGTCAGGAAGATGCCGATGGCGGCCTTTTCGCGCTCGATCGTGCCGCGCAGGTCGCGGATCATGGCGACGCCGACGTTGTCGCCGGCCTTGACCGAGACGATGGCGCGGTCGGTCTTGCCGAAATAGATGTTGCCGTCGATGCCCTTGTCGGCGCCCTTGCGCCCCATGTTCCCCGGCTGGGCATTGATGAGGCTGAGCGCCCATTTCTCGAACTCGAAATAATAGTTCCTGTCCTCGCGCCCCCGGCGGGCAATGTCGCGCGCGCCCGCGATGTCCCGGGGCACGCCGTGGGTGGTGAACTCGACCCCGGGGAAGGCGTCGCGCAGGCGTTTCTCGATCAGGCCGATGGCGAGGTGGGTGACGTCGATGCCGATCCACTGGCGCCCCAGCTTCTCGGCCGCGTGAACGGTGGTGCCGCAGCCGCAAAAGGGGTCGAGCACCACGTCGCCGGGGTTGGATGAGGCGTTGACGATGCGTTCCAGCAGTGCCACGGGTTTCTGGGTGGGGTAGCCGAGATTTTCCTTTCCTGCTGCCTGTGGAATGTCGATCCAGATATTCGTTACAGTCCGCCCTTTCGAGTCTTCCAAGTATTTCTTGTATTGAGGGACTGCTCCAGGTTTCAATTGAACAACAAGCCCATCCTCATAGGCAGCCTGCATCCGTTCACGCGTCCAGCGCCAAACCCTTGTAACGCCCAAGAATTCATAGGTAAGATTGGGGCGATTGTCGTTAGGATTTAGCAAAGGCAAAAGTCGATATTTGCCCCGTTGATCGCTGAATCGGTAAGCCTTTTCGACATATGCTGGATCGTGTTCTTCATAAGGCTGTTTGAAAAAGAAGTCGTCGGTTTTCGAGTAACGGAGGATTGTGTCGGATGCCGTCGAGAAGTTTCTCGATCCGTGACTTTTTGGATTCGACCGCTTCCAAACAATCTCATTCCGAAAATTCCGCGCCCCGAACACCGCATCCAAGAGTATCTTCAGGTAATGGCTCGCCGTCGGGTCGCAGTGCAGATAGAGGCTGCCGGTGGGCTTGAGCACCCGGTGCAGCTCCAACAGCCGCACAGCCATCATCGCCAGATAGGCCATCATGTCGTTCTCGCCCAGAAACGAGCGCATCGCGCGCAGCATCTCGGCCGCGGCCGAATTCCCCGAACGCAGCACCTCGCCATAGGCCTCTTCCGCCGCGTCGGTCCAGTGCCAGGTGTCGTCGAACGCCTCGATCTGGGCGGCGCTCTCGTTGCCCTGCGGCCCGCGGAAGAGCACGTTGTAGGACGCGTTCGAGTTGAACGGCGGGTCGAGATAGATCAGATCGACGCTCTCGTCCCCGATCTCGCCCCGCAGCACGCGCAGGTTGTCGCCATAGTAAAGGTGGTTGTCCATCGCCCTTTTGTCCCTTGCCCCCCGTTCGCGGGTGTGACCGCCCCCTTATCGTGGGGGGCGGCGGTTTACGCGGAGTTTACGCATGCCGGGCGGGCGGTGTCCATGCCGGGGCTCTGTGCGGGCGGGGGCCCCGGGTCAGGCCCGGGGCGGGCACGGGGGAAAAGCGGGTATGCGCGCGCGGCCCTCGACATTCTCCGCGCCGCGCCCCTTAATGCCCGCCATGAGCGAAACGACCGACCCGCCGGCCGCGAACCCCCTCGGCGGCGTCTTCTGGATGGTGGTGACGGGGATGCAGTTCGTGGCCGTCACCGCGCTGGTGAAATGGCTCGGCACCCGCATACCGGCGCCGCAGGCGGCGTTCCTGCGCTATGTGATTGGGCTCTTCTTTTTCCTGCCGGTGCTGCGGCCGCTGTTGCGGCTGAGGCCGGGCCGGCGCATCTGGGCGCTTTTCGCCGCGCGCGGGGCGGCGCATACCCTGGGCGTGGCGCTGTGGTTCTATGCCATGGCGCGCATTCCCATCGCCGACGTGACCGCGATGAACTATCTCGCGCCGGTCTATGTCACGCTCGGCGCGGCGGTGTTTCTGGGCGAGCGGCTGGCGGCGCGGCGGCTGCTGGCGGTGGCGGCGGCGCTCGTCGGCGCGCTGGCGATCCTGCGCCCCGGTTTCCGCGAGGTCGAGGCGGGGCATGTGGCGATGCTCTTTACCGCGCTTTTCTTCGGCGGCTCGTACCTCATGGCCAAGCGGCTGGTGCGCGAATGCAGCGCCGCGCAGGTGGTGGCGCTGCTGTCGGTCACGGTCACGATCGGGCTGGCGCCGCTGGCGGCGATGAACTGGGTCGCGCCGAGCTGGGGCGAGCTGGGCATCCTCGCCTGCGTGGCGCTCTTTGCCAGCGGCGGGCACTATACCATGACGCTGGCGTTCCGCGCCGCGCCGCTGGCGGTGACGCAGCCGGTGACGTTTTTGCAGCTCGTGTGGGCGGTGGCGCTGGGCGTTCTGGTCTTCGGCGAGCCGCTCGACCCCTGGGTCGTGCTGGGGGGCACGGTAATCGTGGCGGCGGTGAGCTTCATCAGTTTCCGCGAGGCGCAGCTCAAGCGCCGGGCGGTGACGCCGCCGGTGCCGGCGACGAAGGTCTGAGCGCCGGCGCTTGCGGCGTGGCGCGTCTTGTTGAATTCAGCCCGCCCCGGCCCCCGCGCCGGGGCCTCAGCGGCGGTTGGACAGGTGTTTCCAGTCAGGTGCGCGACGCCTCAGGCGCGCGGGTCGATGAGCTTGGCGAGGATGCGGTTGCGGCTGATCTGGCCGATGGTGCGGCCCTTTTCGGTCACGCCCACCGGGGCGTCGTGGCCTTGTGCTGCCTCCATCACCTGGCGGATGGTGGCGTCCGCGGGCACGCTGATTTCGGGCGTGGCGGCGGCGGGTTCGATCATGTCGCGCGCGCACAACACGCCCAGCGGGTTCATGTGGGCCACGAATTCGGCCACGTAATCGGTGGCGGGGTTGGTGAAGATGTCCTGCGGCGTGCCGCATTGCACGATGCGCCCGCCCTCGAGGATGGCGATGCGGTCGCCCAGCTTGAACGCCTCGTCGAGGTCGTGGCTGACGAAGACGATGGTGCGCCCGAGCTTCTTCTGAAGCTCGACGAGTTCGTCCTGCAAATGCGTGCGGATGAGCGGATCGAGCGCCGAAAAGGGCTCGTCCATCAGGAGGATCGGCGCATCGGTGGCGAAGGCGCGCGCCAGCCCCACGCGCTGCTGCATCCCGCCCGAAAGCTCGGCCACGCGCCGGTCGGCCCAGTCCGAAAGGCCCACGAGGTCGAGCTGGCGCGCGACCCGCTCGTCGCGCTCGGAGCGGGGCACCCCGGCGAGTTCCAGCCCCAGCCCGACATTTTCGCGCACGCTGCGCCACGGCAGCAGGCCGAACTGCTGGAACACCATCGCGATGTTGTGCTGGCGCAGCCGGCGCAGCGTGGCGGCGTCGGCATGGGTGACGTCGACCATCGTCTGCCCGTCGAATACCTCGACATGGCCGCGCACCACCGGGTTGAGGCCGTTGACGGCGCGCAGGAGCGTCGACTTGCCCGAGCCCGACAGCCCCATCAGCACCAGGATTTCGCCGGGCGCGACGGACAGATCGCAGTCGTGGACCCCCAGCACCTGGCCGGTCTCCTGCTGGATCTCGGCGCGGCTCTGGCCCGCGTCCATCAGCGGCAACGCGGCCTCCGGCGCGTCGCCGAAGACGATCGAGACGCGGTCGAAACGCACGGCGGTGTCGGTCATTCGCGCCGCTCCATCCGCAGCATCCGGTCGAGCACGATCGCCACCACCACGATCATCAGCCCCGATTCGAACCCGAGCGCGATGTTGACGGTGTTGATCGCCCTGAGCACCGGCACGCCGAGCCCGTCGGCGCCCACCAGCGCCCCGATCACCACCATCGAGAGCGAGAGCATGATGGTCTGGGTGAGCCCCGCCATGAT
>CAZNMK010000061.1:0-5520 GCA_964574045.1 uncultured Roseovarius sp.
CCGGCACACCGGTAAGCAGCACTCTGCCGTCTGGTAGCGCTGCGGCAATGCGGGCCCGTGCCTCCGTATCCTCATCGAGGAAACCCGGAAAGGCGGTTTCCGGCCAGAGAAGCACGTCGAAATCGCCGGGCCGGGTTGAAAGCTCAAGATAGCGCGCGAAGGTCGCCTCGCGGTTCTCGGGAGCCCATTTCTCCTCTTGTGGAATGTTGCCCTGGACGATGCGCAGGTCGACACCGGGTGGCTGTTGTGCATCCGACTGGAGGCGCAGCGTGCCGACAGCCCACATCGTCGCGATTCCGGCCAGCGCCATGAGCGAGATGGTCAATCGTTGCCGCCCGGACGCCATAGCAGCCGCGCCAGGGAGTACCGCGACGAACACGGTGAGAAAGCTTAGCCCATAGCTTCCGACCCAGGCGGCGGTCTGGCGAAGGGCGGCGTAGTCTACAAGTGCGTAACCGGCCAGGTTCCAGGGAAACCCTGTCAGAACGTGACCACGCAACCACTCGGCCACGGTCCAGGAGGTCGCGAACAGGAGGCAGGCCAAGAGACTGCCCATGGCTCCGCGCCGCGCGATTTCGGCAAAAAGCGCAGCGGCAATGGCTGGGAAAATCGCGAGACCTGCGGACAATCCCGCGACCGCCGGAATCGCCATCGTCCCAAACCGCTCGGCCTCGACGTAGAAACTTTCCGCGATCCACCAAATCCCGAAACCGAACTGGCCGAGACCAAACGCCCAGCCGACGAGGAAAGCGCGCCCGAAGGAGAGATCGCGAAGCCCGACAAACAACGCGGAATAGGCAACGGGAACGAGCAGGAGAATCGAAAGAGGCGGGAAAGTCAGAACGGTCATCGCCCCGGCGGCGAAACCAAGCGTCATCCGCGAAAGCAAACGGTGGCGCAGAGCGATGCGGTTCAGAATTTCCGGCTTCACGACTTGATCGAACGCCGCGCGCTGATCCATGGCGCGGCGAGCAAGAGCCCCACGCCACTGACGACAAATACATCGGCCAAGTTGAAGGCAGGCCAATGTGTTGTGCCAATGTAGAAATCGAGAAAGTCTGTTACAGCCCGATACCGCACACGATCGATGACATTGCCCAGGGCTCCGCCAATGATCGCACCGTAGGCAAGCGTTTCCACCGCATTGTCGGCGCGAAACAGCATAACCCCCAGCCAAACACAGATGGCAAGAGCGAAAGCGATGAGGCTCCACCACGGCGCGCCGCCCAACATCCCGAAAGTCACGCCGTCATTACGATAAAAGACGAGGTTGAATCCCGGAAACACGGGAATTCCGGCGCTTAAAGTGACGGCATTCGCAACGACAATGGCTTTGGTGATCTGATCGATCGCGAACGCAGCAAGTGCTGCGAAGACGCCGATCATCGGAGATACCTTGTTTAGTGACATTGCCTCATCCCAACCAGACATCAAGGAACAGCATCAGAACGAGCCCGACTGCGAGACCGAGCGTCGCCCTGTTCTGATGGCCGCTGCGATGGGTTTCGGGGATGATTTCGTGGCTAATGACGTAGAGCATTGCGCCCGCGGCAAAGGCCAGACCCCATGGAAGCAGCGGTTCCGACAGTGTGATGATGCCGGCCCCGAGCAAACCGCCAATCGGCTCGATCATGCCCGTCAGCGCCGCGATGCCCCAGGCGCGCAGCTTCGGATATCCCTCGCCCAGCAGAGATACAGCGACGGCCAATCCTTCGGGCGCATTCTGAAGCCCGATGCCGATGGCGAGCGGCAGACCGCCCTCCATACCTCCGGATCCGAAGCCGACCCCAACCGCAAGGCCTTCGGGGAAGTTGTGGATCGTGATTGCGATGATGAACAGCCAGACCCGCCGCAAAGACGCCGCTTCGGGCCCTTCGCGTCCCGTCTTGAAGTGCTCGTGCGGCAGCTTTTCGTTCATCAGGGCGACAGCCCCCATGCCCAGAAGAATCGAAACGCATACGATGGCCGCAGGCATCGCGCCGTTTTCGAACATCGGCTCCGCCGCATCCAATGCCGGGATGATCAGCGAAAAGAAAGAAGCGGCGAGCATCACACCGGCAGCGAAGCCGAGCGACAGATCGCGTGTGGCCCGAGACGGGATGCGCCCGAACAGCACGGGAACTGCTCCGACTGCTGTGAGCGATCCGGCGGCAAGACTTCCGAGAAAGCCGAGCATTATCGGAGACAGATTTTCCATGGGCGGGCCAGATTATCCTTCGGCGTAGCTCGAAAAGACTTCCGTCGACCCGTCCTTGCGGATGAGGAAGACATCATAGGCCTCGCGGTCGTCTTCTGGCCCCATGCCGGGCGAGCCATAGGGCATCCCCGGAACAGCGAGGCCGACGGCGTCCGGGCGCTCCTCGAGAAGGCGGCGGATGTCAGCGGCCGGTACATGGCCCTCGATCACGTAGCCGTCAATGAGCGCGGTGTGGCAGGAGACCATGCGCTGCGGCACGCCGTTGTCTAGCTTGAAGCGCACGAGAAGCCCGCCGAACATGTCCTGGCCGGTCGGCACAAACCCGTTCTCTTCGAGATGTTTCATCCACGAGAGGCAGCAGCCGCATCCGTTGGTCTTGCGGACGTCGATCGCCGTTGCCTCTGCGAGGGCCTGGGCCGCTGGGAACAGGGCGAGCGTGATGGCAAGAACTTGTGTCATGCGTTTCATGGGTCAGAGCCTTTCGGTTGTCGTTTTGGCAATCTCGCTGCCGAGGTTTTCATTCAGAAGCGCCCGCGCCTCGGCCAGACGCGAGAGCGCGGCGGTATCATCCGCATCGCTCTCGGCCGCTTCGGCGAGCCGGTCGTCAGAGAGGGGGTCAGTCGGGCGCCCATCCACGAGCACCTCATAGTGCAGGTTCGGACCTGTCGCCGTGCCAGTCGCGCCGACGCGGCCGATCACGTCTCCCGCCGCAACGCGTTGGCCTTGTGCCAAGTCTTCCGGCACGGCGCTCAGATGCGCGTAGCGCGTCATGGTGTCGGAGCCGTGCAAGATTTCGACCACGCGACCATATCCGCCGCGCCAGCCGATGAAATTGACCCGCCCCGGTGCCGTCGCTTGAACCGGTGTCCCACGTGCCGCTGCAAAATCGACGCCGGTGTGCATCCGGACGTTGCCAAAGACCGGATGCGTGCGGCGTCCGAACACCGAGCTGAGGCGCGCACCCTCTACCGGCTGTGCGAAGACGCGCAGCACCTCGCCATCGACGTAGATCGTCGCCTGACCGCTGCCGTCGTCCGGCCATACGATCTCGTAAAGCGAACCGCCGATCTCCAGTGCGGCGAAGGCGAGTTCGGGCTGTCCGATCCTGTCCTCTCCGACCCGCGCCTCACGCCAGAGAAGCCTTAGTGTTTCGCCACCGGCCATCTCGCGGCGGAAATCCACGGTCCCACCCAGCATCTGCGCAAGGTCCACGGAAAAACGGGCGGGTATGCCGGCTTCGTCGAGTGCCGCGAAGATCGAGCTGTCGATCATGGCTTCGCCGGCAAGGGTTACGATTTCCGGATCCGGAGCCACGACCTGCGTGGACATCTGCTCGCCGAAAACCACCTCGATCCGAACCCCGTCCTCGACGGCGAGTGAGACGGTGCGGGGGCTGCCGTCCACGGTCGAAGCGACAGTGACCGAGTGCCCCGGCCGCAGCCGTCGCAGATCGTATTCCGCACCAAGCGCGAGGGCAACTTCGGCTCTGTCAGGTGCCGCAAGACCGGCCTCTGACAGCAAGAAATCGAGCGTTTCGCCCGGAGCAATGTCGCGCGACCACGTCGACAGGGGTGGCTCGATCGCTTGCACCGGCCTGTCGGCAAACGCGGCCTGCAGAAGGGGCAGCGGGCTGAGGTCGGGTGCATCGTCTGCCCATGCCGCCGCGGGCAGCGTCACGGGGATGTCAACGTTCTGGGGGGCTTCAGGACCTTGGGGCATCCAGCTACCTGCCTGGGCAAGTTCCGGCGGCACGGGTTCTTTCGACATGGAATCAGAGATGGCGATAGCCGCTCCCGAAACCGTCCCCGCAATTGCGACACAAGCCGCCAAAGTTCTGAGCCTCATGTCGCCCCCTCCATTTCTTCTTCCAGCGCGCGGCGGATCTTCGGCACCGCGAATTCTTTGGGCTCGTGATAGTCGATCATGGTGACGAATCGCCCAGAGGCTGCGAACAGGAAGACGCTCGCGGTGTGGTTCATCGTGTAATCGCCGCTCTCCGCCGGTACTCGCTCGTAGGTGGCGCGGAAGCCGTCCGCGACGCGCGCTATCTGCTCTTCCGGTCCCGTCCAGCCGCGGATCGCCGGATGGAAGTAGCCGACATATTCGGCCATTGCCTCGACGGTGTCGCGGTCCGGATCCACGGTGATGAAGACCACGTTCATCTGCCCGGCATCCTCGCCGAGCGCATCGAGCCAGCCGGAAATGTCCGACAGTGTGGTCGGGCAGACATCGGGACAGTAGGTGAAGCCGAAGAACGCCATCGTCGGGCGACCGATCAGGGTTTCCGGCCCGACCGCGTTGCCCTCATGATCCGTCAGACGGAAATCCATCTCGGTCAGGGCCACAGGCCGCTGCCCGACAGGTTCGGGTCCACCGGGTCCATCGACCTGCCACCAACCGACGAAGAGCATCAGGGCGACCGCCCCGACACCAGCCGCGCCGTACCCCAGGACCGCCCGTCGCCGCATCAGTCCTCTGGCCCCCGCGCGGCGATTCCGAGGATCGGCACCTTGACCGTCACTTCGCCTCCGTCGTCGAAAAGCAGGGTCAGCGGAAAGGTGTCCCCTTCCGTCATCGGTTCTTGTAGCCGCATCAGCATTGCGTGCAGGCCCCCCGGTTCGAGCGCGACGCTCTCGCCCGGGGCGATCGCGATCTCCCCCGCCGGGCTCATGGAGCTCACACCTTCGGCATTGGTCTTCGTCTCGTGGATTTCGGGCATCATCGCGAGCGGTGTTGTAAGGCCGATCAGCGTCACCGGCTCGTCGCCAGTGTTGCGGATCGTCATGTAAGCGGCCCCGGGACGGTTCATCCCGATGGAGGCGCGGGACCACGCGTTCTCGACGACAACATCCTCGGGTCCGGCCAGCGCGGGCACCGAGAGCCCTCCAAGGGTCAAAAGCGCGGCCAGTGTGCCAGTCAAAATATACTTTTTCATCGTTCTGATCCTGCCCTTTCCATTCAGCTTTGCGCGGCAGCGACTTCGGCGGCCACCAGACGACGCAACTCT
Organism: uncultured Roseovarius sp.; assembly: GCA_964574045.1. Taxonomy (GTDB): domain Bacteria; phylum Pseudomonadota; class Alphaproteobacteria; order Rhodobacterales; family Rhodobacteraceae; genus Roseovarius. Next base: position 5,205 of record CAZNMK010000061.1, read on the forward strand.
GCCTCCCCGAATGGATCGAGCGGCTTGCCGTTCACAAAGAATGTGGGCGTCTGGCGAATTCCCACGGCCTCGACGTCAGCACGATCCTGGTTAAGGATCGCCACGACACCGGGTGCCAGCATTTGCGTGCGCGCGGCTTCGGCATCGAGTCCGGCCGTGGCGGCGATCTGAAGGATCAGGCCAGGCGCCGGGGCACCGTGCGACGCCCATCTCGGCTGTTCCCGCAGAACGGCCTCGAGCACCGGCACGTAAACGTCCTGCATGCGCGCCGCTTCGAGCACGCGGATGGCTTCCTCGGATGCCGCGCCGTGGAAGG
>CAZNMK010000061.1:5530-8542 GCA_964574045.1 uncultured Roseovarius sp.
GTAGCGGATCACGACGCGGACAGCTTCCCCATGCTCGGCCATGATGTCCTTCACGATGGGATGAAAGGCGCGACAGGCCTCGCAGGCCGGATCGAAGAATTCGACGATCGTGACGGGCGCATCCGCAGGCCCGAGGATGGGCGAGTAGGGGCGGATCATCGCCTCCGCAAGTTCCGGAGCAACGGGCTCCGCTTCGGCCACTGGGCCGGGGCGGATTGCAAACCAGGTGGCTCCGCCGAAACCGGCGGCGCCGAGGGCAAGAACGGACAGGATCAGGCCGCGTCGATTCATGTTCGTGTGTCCTTCAATGAAAGGGCCGACAGCGCCCCGATCAGCGCGAAGGCGGCGAGCGCCATCAGCGGGATAGGGATGCCGAAGACCAGTTGGTTGTCATCGGTGCAAGAGGGGCCGGTGGCCGTGCAGGGCTGGACGCGTTCGGGAACAAGACCGACGTACAGCCCCATGTGCCAGAGGGCGATTGCGCCGCCGCCAAGCGCCAATGCGATGCCGTAGCGCCCCACGCGGCCGTCCCGCCACCAAAGGCCGAGCCCGAGGACAATGGCCAAGGGGAACATGAAGGCGCGCTGGAACCAGCACAGCACACAGGGCGTCTGCCCCAGCACCTCGCCGACAAAAAGCACGGCAAGCGAGGCGACGAGCGCGATGATCCACGCCAGCCCGAGGGCTGTTTCTCCGGACATACGGTTCATGTCGGTCAGAACCTCTCTTCCAGATCGGCGAGTATCTCTTCGGCGGAGGTGCCGTAGGGCCACGAGTCGGCGAAGCCCGCGTCGGGATCGAAGAGGAACAAATGCGACGTGTGGCCCATCGTGTAACCATCCGGCGCCGCAGCCTCTTCGACGCGTTCAAAGAAGATCGGAAACGTCTCGGATGTGGCGGCGATCTGTTCCGGCGTGCCGGTCAGACCGATGATGCCCGCATCGAACAGCGGGACGTATTCGGCGAGTGCGGCGGGCGTGTCCCGTTCGGGGTCGATGGTGATGAAAATCGGCTGGACCTTGGCGGCATCGTCGCCCAGACCGTCCATCACCGCCGCGACCTCAGATAGGGTCGTCGGGCAGACGTCGGGGCAGTTGGTAAAGCCGAAAAAAACCAGCATCCAGCGCCCCGCAAAGTCCTCCTCGGTTTGAACCATACCCTGGTGGTCCGTCAGTTCGAACTCAGCGAAAAAAGGCGGCTCGGCGTCAGTTCGGGCGCTATCGGCACGATAATCGGACCATAGCAAGAGCCATACGAAGGCAAGCGCTGCCACGCCTGCCAAAACCCAAAGAAACTTCTGTGCCGATGTAAGGGACAATCCTGTTCGCCTGTTTTTGATTCTTATTGCAAGTGCGGATACATCCTCTAGCCGCTAGAGGTTCAAGCACGAAATCATGGTATAGCTTGAACTCACGCGTCTGTGAAACCGACACTTGTTTATTCCGACGGCAAAACCTACACAAACTGTATCTTTTTCATGGAGGCGAAAATGCTCACGATCGGTACTCTGTCAAAGAAGACTGGCACGAAGGTGCAGACCATCCGGTACTACGAACAGATTGGGCTCATGCCCGAACCTGGCAGGACCGAAGGCGGGCAGAGGCGCTACGACAATGCACAGCTCGACCGGCTGTCCTTCATCCGCCATTCGCGACAACTCGGTTTCTCGCTCGATGCGATCCGCGAGCTGCTCGACCTCAGCGACCATCCCAACCGGCCCTGTGATGAGGCTGATGCCATCGCGCGTCGCCAGCTCAAACAGGTGGAGCAGCGCATGGCCCGCCTGAAGGCGCTGCGCACGGAACTGAAACGCATGGTTCACGAATGCAGCGGCGGGCGGACGGGAGATTGCAAGGTGCTTGAGGTGTTGCGGGACCATTCGGAATGCTTGACCGAACACGAGGAAATCGGGGCCTGAAGGAATTCAGCCAACATTCCGGCTGGAACGCAGATCTGCCGCAGAAGTTAATGTGTCGTACAACACAAGCTGGAACCACAAAATGGCCGCTAGACAAGATTCAATGGAGAGACGGACGCTTTGGATCGTTCTGGCGCTCAATATCGGTTTGGCCGTGGCTTTTTTCGCAACAGGCGCCTTCGGCGACTCAAGTGCCCTGATCGCCAACGGGCTCGATAACCTCTCCGACAGCTTCGTCTACGCGATCAGCCTTTTCGCTTTGTCCCGATCCGCCAAATGGAAACGCGGGGCGGCGAACGTTTCCGGCGGGCTGCTGATCCTGTTCGCTGCAGGCATCCTCTACGATGCGTGGCGCCGCTACATCGGTGGGTCAGATCCGCTCGGGACGATCATGATTGCAATGGCCCTGATCGCGGCGGCTATCAACGCAGTCTGCGTTTGGCTGCTCGCTAAGCTCAAAAATCCAAACGTCAATATCCGCGCGGCCAACACCTTCAGTTACAACGATTTCGCCGCGAACCTCGGGATCGTCGTGGCCGGTGGCCTCGTCGCTTGGCTAGGAACCAACTGGCCGGACCTTGTCGTCGGTGTGATCGTCGCCGGGATCGCGGCCTGGGGCGGTATCGACATCCTGCGCGACGCACACGGCGAACACCACAAAGCGGTTCACACGGACAAATAGTTGCGGGAGATTCTTTCTGAAAGAAAGGATTGAAGCTATAGTGACTATAGCAATTAGTCTTGTTCCAAGACGATTCGAGGAGCGACCCGTTGCAGATGATCGACCCCCTACTTGTACCCACCAAACTACTGGATTTTGATGCCGCGCCTCTTGCGCGTCTAATTGAGAACCGCAGCTGGCGCGGCTTATCCGAATACGATCGGATCGGAGCTGCCTATGATTTCGTTCGGAATGAAATCGCGTTCGGATACAATCGAGCTGACGACATCCCCGCATCCGAAGTGCTTTCCGACGGCTATGGGCAGTGCAATACCAAAAGCACGCTCTTGATGGCGCTGCTGCGTGGTGTCGGCATTCGTTGCCGGTTGCATGGGTTTACGATCCACAAAGGCTTGCAGCGCGGTGTTGTCCC
>CAZNMK010000061.1:8552-10471 GCA_964574045.1 uncultured Roseovarius sp.
CGCAGGAAATTCTCCACTCATGGGTCGAGATCGAATTTCAAGGTGCCTGGATCAACCTTGAAGGCTTCATCCTGGATGACGCTTTCCTCGATGTCCTGCAAACGTCATTCTCGGACACAGAAAGTCTCTGCGGTTATGGCGCGGGCACGGATTGCCTTGGCGCGCCTCCCGTCGCCTGGAACGGAGAAGATACCTACATTCAGAAAACCGGCATCGTGCAGGATTTCGGCGTGTTTGATACGCCGGACGCCTTCTATTTTTCCCATGAGCAATCCTTTGGATGGCTGCGTGGTGCCCTTTACCGTCATATCATACGCCACTGGATGAATGCGCGCGTTCGTGGTTTCCGCAGCGACCGCCTCAAGACTGACCGACGCGCGACACACGCGCATGAGGAGCCTGCCAATGCCACATGACCACGGGCACGCGCATATCGATCCGGATTCTGGCGATCGGCGGGTTGCCATCGCGATCTGGGCGAACGGGCTTCTTACCGTTGCGCAAATCGTCGGGGGCATATTGTCGGGCAGCCTGGCACTGATCGCCGATGCGCTGCACAACTTTTCCGATATGGCCTCGCTTGTCATTGCCTTTGCCGCACGCAAGATCGCGCGCCGCCCGGCCGATGAGCGCATGACCTTCGGCTATGGCCGGGTCGAAATCGTCGCGGCCCTGATCAACTACACCACCCTCATCGTGATCGGCTTCTATCTGATCTACGAAGGTGGCATGCGCATGATTGATCCACCCGAAGTCATGGGGTGGACCGTCGTCATTCTCGGTGGAATCGCGCTTGTGGTCGACACGCTGACCGCAATGCTGACCTATTCGATGCAGAAGGGGAGCGTGAACATCCGTGCGCTTTTTCTCCACAACCTTTCGGATGCGCTTGCTTCGGTCGCGGTTATCGTCGCTGGGTCGCTGATCATCCTTTACGACATGCGTTGGGTCGATCCTGCCATCACCATCGGCATCGCGACCTACATCCTGTATCTGTCTTTCACTGAAATAGGCGGCCCAATCCGAACCCTGATGCTCGGGAGCCCGCCGGACATCGACAACGAGGCCGTCGTCGAAGCGATGCGGAAAGTCGAAGGCGTCGCCGACGTCCACCACGTCCATCTCTGGCAAATGCAAGAGCACGAGGCTGCGCTCGACTGTCATGTCGTCGTGGCAGCCGAGGGATGGTCGAAGATCGAAGAGATCAAGAGCGCGATCAAGGAGCGGCTGAAGGAAGAATTCGGCATCAGCCATTCCAGCCTCGAATTCGAGCACGAGGATCGCGCTCATCAGAACGCCGATCTCTACGGTCACGGCAACGCAAGTGAAAAGGAGAAGACCAATGTTCAAGGAAACGCTGACCGAGCGTGATGATGTCATCGGGCTCGTCTGCGAAGGCAAGTTGACGGAGACAGAATTCAAGTAAATGCACGCGCTGCTTCATGAGCGTCTTGGAACAACCGATAATCCGGGTCTGGTTCTCGACCTTACAAGTTTCGAGGGCTACGAAGAGCCTTCGGCGATGCTAGAAGATCTGAAGGTCGACACCGCCCACGCGAACGATTTCGGTCGCATAGCGGTTGTCGGAGAACGCAGATGGATGGAATGGGGCGCACGGGTGGTCAACCTATTGACGGGCTCCGAGATGCAGTGGTTCGAATCCAGCGATACCGAGTCCGCAATTGCGTGGGCGCGTGACGGGTAGCCAGCGATTCTGCAAGAAAAGGACTCTGGCCTGGAAATTGACATCACATCAGATGCTTCACGATTAATGGAGGAACGGAACGATCTAAATGTAGTCAGCAACATTTGTCTGCTCGGATGAAACAATCCGATGCAGTTTGATGTCGACTTTAGGCTGCATAATAAGTCCCTACGCGCTGAATTCTTCGAAATTTAACATAAACTTCACTATCGGA
>CAZNMK010000062.1:0-10373 GCA_964574045.1 uncultured Roseovarius sp.
ACGCTGTGCAACATCGCCTGCGCCAACTGCTATATCGAGAGCTCGCCCGAGAACGACCGGCTGGTCTATATCACCGAGGCCGAGATGCGCGATTTCCTCGACCAGGCGCGGGCGCGCGGCTGGCCGCTCAGCGAGGTCGGCTTTACCGGCGGCGAGCCGTTCATGAACCCGCAGATGCCGGCGATGGCGCGCACCGCGCTTGCCCGTGGCCTCGAGGTGCTGATTCTCACCAATGCCATGCGCCCGATGATGCGGCCCGGGGTGCGGCCCGCGCTGGCCGCGCTGGCGGCCGAGTTCGGCGACCGGCTGGTGTTGCGGGTGTCGCTCGACCACTGGTCGGCGGCGCGGCATGACCTCGAGCGCGGCAAGGGCGGTTTTGCCGCCACGCTGGAGGGGATGCGCTGGCTGCGCGATGCCGGCATCCGCACCGCCGTCGCCGGCCGGACGCTCTGGGGCGAGAGCGAGGCGCAGGCGCGCGCGGGCTATGCCCGGCTCTATGCCGAAGAGGGCTTTGCCATCGACGCGCACGACCCGGCGCAGACGGTGCTCTTTCCCGAGATCGACGCGGCGGCGGACGTGCCCGAGATCACCGCCGGCTGCTGGGGTATCCTGGGCAAATCGCCCGATGACGTGATGTGCGCCTCGTCGAGGATGGTGGTCAAGCGCCGCGGCACCGACCGGCCCGCGGTGGTGGCCTGCACGCTGCTGCCCTATGAGCGGGAATTCGAGCTGGGCGCGACCCTGGCCGAGGCCGAAGGCGATGTCGCGCTCAATCATCCGCATTGCGCCCGGTTCTGCGTTCTGGGCGGAGCCAGCTGCGGGGGGTGAGGGAAATGCCTGCCCGCTTCATCGCCTGTTCGAACGTAAGCCAGACAATCTGCAACGCGCCCCATACATGGACAGCGGGCAGCGCCCGCCGTCGCGGCGAAGGCACGCCGTTGGCATGACGGGGCGGACGGCCTGCCCGGCGGTGCCCGAAGGACGGGCGGGCTGTCTGGCGCATTCGCCGCCGGCGCGGATGATCCTTTCCTGACGGCACACCGCCCCGAGCGGCCTGCGATGCCGCCCTCCGCGCGCCCCTTGCCCCCCCGCCGGCGAGCGCGTAGATACCGCGAAACACCGCAGCACGGCCTGACAGGGAACGACATGGCAGCCAAAGGCATCTCGAACACCATGGCCTGGATTCTTCTGGGTCTGCTCATCCTCGGGCTCGGCGGGTTCGGCGTGACCAACCTTTCGGGCAATGTCCGCTCGGTCGGATCGGTCGGCGAACAGCAGATCGGCGTCGACGACTACGCCCGTGCCCTGCAACGGGAAATCCGCGCCATCGAGGCGGAACGCGGCAGTGCGCTCGGCTTTGCCGAGGCCCAGCAGATGGGCGTGCCCGAGTCGGTCCTGACCCGGCTGGTCGCCTCGGCGGCCTTCGACTACGAGACCGCCCGCATCGGGCTGTCGGTCGGCGACGAGACGCTGCGCGACGAGATCGTGTCGATGCAGCAGTTCCGCGGCCTCGACGGCCGGTTCGACCGCGAGGCGTACCGCTTCGGCCTGGATCAGGCCGGCCTGACCGAAACCCAGTTCGAAGAGGATATCCGCGCCGAGACCGCGCGCAGCTTTCTGCAGGCGGCGGTGGTGGCCGGGGTGCGGATGCCCGATGGCTACATGGATGCGCTGACCGAATATCTGGGCCAGCGGCGCGAGGTCGCCTGGGCGGTGCTGGACCGCACCGACCTGGTCACCGGCCTGCCCGTGCCCGAAGAGGCCGATCTGGCCGCCTATCACCGGCAGCACGCGGACCGCTACACCCTGCCCGAACGCAAGCGCATCGTCTATGCCTGGCTCAGCCCCGAGATGCTGCTGGACAGCGTCGAGGTGGACGAGACCGCCCTGCGCGAGGCCTACGAGGCGCGCACCGGGGAATACAACCGCCCCGAGCGCCGCCTTGTGGAACGCCTGGCCTTTGCCGACGACGCCGCGGCCGAGGCGGCGCGGGCGCGCATCGAGAACGGCGAGGCGGATTTCGAGACCGTGGTCGCCGAGCGCGGGCTCGATCTGGCCGATACCGACCTCGGCGACGTGACCCGCGACGATCTGGGCGAGGCGGCCGAGGCGGTCTTCGCCGCCGAGGTGGGCGAGGTCGTGGGCCCCCTGCCCAGCGCCGTCGGGCCGGCGCTGTTTCGCGTCGATGCCCGCCTTGCGGCGCAGACCGTCACCTTTGACGAGGCGCTGCCCGACCTGCGCGAGGAACTGGCCGCGGGCCGCGCGCGGCGGATGGTCGAGGGCCGCATCGACGCCACCGACGACCTGCTTGCCGGCGGCGCCACGATCGAGGACCTGGCCCGGGAAACCGGGATGGAGCTGGGCAGCATCGACTGGCACCCGGGCGTCAGCGACGGCATCGCCGCGTTCGAGGCGTTCCGCACCGCCGCCGCCGCGCTGAGCGAGGACGACTATCCCGAGGTCGCCATGCTGGAGGATGGCGGCATCTTTGCCATGCGCCTCGACGAGACGATCGCCCCCGAACTGCAGCCGCTCGACGCCGTGCGCGAAGAGGTCGCCGCCGCCTGGAGCGCCGAAAAGCTGGTAGAGGAGCTGAAGAAACAGGCAGAACCGCTTGTTTCCAAACTCGAAAGCGGTACCTCGTTTGCCGATGCCGGGCTGAGCGAGGACGACAGCCAGACACTGACGCGGCGCAGCTTTGTCGCCGGCGCGCCGGTGGAACTGGTCGAAAGGGCATTCGAACTCGACCCCGGCCAGGTGGCCCTGGTCGGGGATGCCGGGCGGCTCTTTGTGCTGCGGCTCGATGCCGTGATGGACCCCGACCCGGACGATTCCGACCTGCGGCAGTTGCAGGGGGTCTTGCGTCAGCAGGCGGCGTCTGGGCTGGCGCAGGATCTCTTTCAGGTGCTGGCCAACGACATCCGCGCCCGCGCCGGGATCGAGCTGGACCAATCCGCGCTCAACGCCGTGCACGCGAATTTCCGCTGAGGGTGCGAACCGTGGAGCTGCACCCCGATTTCGACAGTTTCGCCAGGGGCTTCGAGGCCGGGCAGAACCAGGTCGTCCATGCCCGGCTGGCTGCCGATCTCGACACGCCGGTGTCGCTGATGCTCAAGCTCGCGGGCGCGGCGCGCGATGCTTTCGTGCTGGAATCGGTCACCGGCGGCGAGGTGCGCGGGCGCTATTCGATCGTGGGCCTCAAGCCCGACCTGATCTGGCAGTGCCACGGGCCAAAAAGCCGCATCAACCGCCAGGCGCGTTTCGATGGCGACGCGTTCGAGGACCAGCCGGGCGACCCGCTGGCCAATCTGCGCGCGCTCATCGGCGAGAGCCGGATCGATCTGCCCGCCGACCTGCCGGCCGCGAGCGCGGGGCTCTTCGGCTATCTCGGCTACGACACGATCCGGCTGGTCGAACGCCTGCCCGACGTCAACCCCGACCCGCTCGGCCTGCCCGACGCGGTGATGCTGCGGCCCTCGGTGGTGGCGGTGCTCGACGGGGTCAAGGGCGACGTGATCGTGGTGGCGCCGGCCTGGGCGGGATCGGGGCTCTCGGCGCGGGCGGCCTATGCCCAGGCGGCCGAGCGGGTGATGGATGCGGTGCGCGACCTCGACCGCGCGCTGCCGCGCCTCAGCCGCGGCCAGGGCCAGCCGCACGAGGACGCGCCGCCGGTGTCGAACTTCACCCGCGACGAATACAAGGCGGCGGTGGAGCGGGCGAAGGAATACATCCGCGCCGGCGACATCTTTCAGGTCGTGCCCAGCCAGCGCTGGACGCAGGGCTTTCGCCAGCCGCCCTTCGCGCTTTACCGCAGCCTGCGGCGCACCAACCCCTCGCCCTTCATGTTCTACTTCAACTTCGGCGGTTTTCAGGTGGTGGGCGCCAGCCCCGAAATCCTGGTGCGGGTGATGGACGGGCAGATCACCATCCGCCCCATCGCCGGCACCCGCCCGCGCGGCGCCACCCCGGACGAGGACCGCGCCTTTGAGGCCGACCTGCTGGCCGACCCCAAGGAGCGTGCCGAGCACCTGATGCTGCTCGATCTGGGGCGCAACGACGTCGGCCGCGTGGCCCGCATCGGCAGCGTCCATCCGACCGAACAGTTCGTCATCGAACGCTATTCCCACGTCATGCATATCGTCTCGAACGTCGTCGGCGAACTGGCCGAGGGACAGGACGCGCTGTCGGCGCTGCTGGCGGGGCTGCCCGCCGGCACGGTCTCGGGCGCGCCCAAGGTCCGTGCGATGGAGATCATCGACGAACTCGAGCCGGAAAAGCGCGGCGTCTACGGCGGCGGCGTCGGCTATTTCAGCTCGGGCGGCGACATGGATATCTGCATCGCCCTGCGCACCGCGGTGGTGAAAGACCAGAAGTTGTACATCCAGGCCGGCGGCGGCATCGTCTACGACAGCGACCCCGAGGCCGAGTACATGGAGACGGTGCACAAATCCAACGCCATCCGCCGCGCCGCGGCCGATGCCGCACGGTTTTCGGGCGACGGCAACGACGGATAGGGCCTGCGTTGCGTCGATGACGGTATCGCCCGCCCCGGGCTTGACCCGGGCCCCCGAAAACAAAAGGCAAGGCCCCGGATCAAGTCCGGGGCGCACTTCCAAGAGCGGAACAAGATGGACGCCGCCGCGCCATGTCGTGCGGAGATCGGCTTCGCATCTCGACGAATTGGAAAATCAGTTCCTTTCCGCCCTCAGTACCGCCGAAACCGGGGCCAGCGCGACGCTGCCGGCGCGGTCCTGCAAGCCCCAGAGCAGGAGCGCGCTGACCGTCTCGGCCCGAAGCCGCCCGACCATGACCACGCCGCCCTCTTCCTGCGCGGCGCGGAACGCCGCCTGGTCGAGGAACCGCCGGATCACCCGCGCGTTCTGGCCCTCGGCGTCGAAGTCGCGAAAGACCGGCGCCACCGGCACCCCCTCGCGCGCGATCAGCTTGCGCGTGGTATCGAGCCCCTCGGAGAACAGCACCAGCCCCAGCCCCGCGTCCTGCAGGATCGGGACCAGCTGCGCCGCCGCCTCGCGGCTGGATTGCAGGCCGGTGCCGACCCCTTCCATCACCGCCACGGCCTGAGGCACGGCGCGCAGGTGGCTCTGCATCGCCACCTCGGTGTCGCGGGCGCCGAACCCCTCCGGCAGGTCGACCAGCGCCAGCACCTCGAGCCCGGCAGCGCGGTAGTTCGCGGCCGCGTCGGCCGCGCCGGGCCAGCCCGCGTCGATGGCATAGCTGATCGGATAGGGGAAATCCGCCAGCGCCTCGAAGCTGACCGGGCTGGCGCCGTCGTCGATCAGGACGATCGCCATCAGCGGCTTGCCCTCGGGGTTCTCGAACGGGACGGCAAAGCGGTCGAGCGCCGGGCCGGCGGCGGGGTCGGGTTCGGCCGCTTCGGTTTCGGGCACGTCGGTCACCGCCGGCAGGCGCCCGGTGGTCACCCCTTCGGCGAGGTTGCCGATGGTGCCCGAGGGTTGATCGTCCTCGCCCGTCTCTTCTGCGGCGGGTCCGTCCATCGCCGGTTTCTCTGCCGCGGATTCCGGCTCGACCGTCGCATCGCCGCCGCCGGGCGCATCGCCGTCGCCGAAGAGCCCGCTACCGGTCTCGACATCCGGCTGCCTGGGCTGCGCGGGCTCGGCCGAGATCGACAGGTCCGCCGCGCTTTCGGCCTCGGGCGGAGTCGCGGCGGGCGTTTCGGTTGTCGTCTCGGCGGGCGCCTCGGCGGGGGTCTCGGCGGGCGCGGGCGGCTCTGCCGGCTCGGTCGCGACGGTCGGGCCGGCCTCGTCCCGCGGCTCTTCGGGCGGCAGGGCCTGCGGGCTGGGCAGGACCGGCTCGTCGCTGCCGATGGCCACGCCGGCACCGTCGCCCTGGGCCTGCGGAGCGCTGAGCGAAACCTCCGGCCGGCCGGTTTCCGGCGGCGTGGCGGGGGCGGTATCGGCCCCCTCGAGCGGGCTCAGATCGTCGGGCTCGGGCGCGGCCACGATCGGCGCGCTCTCGGCCCCGGGGATGTCGTCGGGGGCGGGCAGCGTCGCCTCGCGATCCTCGCGCGAGCGGTTGAACTGCGACCCGGCGGGCACCTCGGGGCTGGCCGCGCGGGGGGGGCTGTCGGTCGCGGTCCCGGTCAGCACCGACACCGCGCCGAGCGCCACCGCCGACAGCACCGCCCCGGTCAGAAAACCGCCCAGATATCCCAGTCGCACCGTCTCTGCCCCCTGCTTTTTGCCCTGGCCCTACCTTTGCGCCCCTTGACGCTGCCTTGCAACCCTGAACAAGTAGGGTCCGTCACAACGGGCCGGACCCGACCGCCGGCACCCGAACCGCACGGGAATGCGCGATGCTGCTCCTGATAGATAACTATGACAGTTTCACCTACAACCTCGTCCACTACCTGGGCGAACTGGGGGCCCGGATCGAGGTGCGCCGCAACGACGCGATCGACGTGCAGGCGGCGATGGCGATGCGGCCCGAGGGGATCGTGCTGTCGCCCGGACCTTGCGACCCCGACCGCGCCGGCATCTGCCTGGCGCTGACCCGGGCGGCGGCCGAGGCGCGGGTGCCGCTTCTGGGGGTGTGCCTGGGGCATCAGACCATCGGCCAGGCCTTCGGCGGGCGCGTGGTGCGGCACACCGACATCGTTCACGGCAAGCTGGGCAGCATCCGCCATACCGGCAAGGGCGTTTTTGCCGGCCTGCCGTCGCCCTTTGCGGCGACGCGCTATCACTCGCTGGTGGTCGAGCGCAGCTCCTGCCCGCAAGAGCTTGAAATCACGGCGGAACTCGAGGACGGCACGATCATGGGCCTGCACCACCGCGACCTGCCCGTTCACGGTATCCAGTTCCACCCCGAATCGATCGCCTCGGAACACGGGCACGCGCTGTTGCAGAATTTCCTGGCCACGACGCAGGTTGCGGCATGAGCGATATCAGGCCCCTCATCGGCACCGCCGCCGACCGTCCGCTGACCCGGGCGGAGGCCGAAATCGCGTTTGCCTGCCTGTTCGAGGGCGAGGCGACGCCGGCGCAGACCGGCGGTTTCCTGATGGCGCTGCGCACGCGGGGCGAAACGGTGGACGAATACGCCGCCGCCGCGTCGGTCATGCGCGCCAAGTGCCACCAGGTCGCCGCGCCCGAGGGCGCCATCGACATCGTCGGCACCGGCGGCGACGGCAAGGGCACGCTCAACATCTCGACCGCCGCCGCCTTTGTCGTCGCGGGCGCGGGCGTGCCGGTGGCCAAGCACGGCAACCGCAACCTCAGTTCGAAATCGGGCGCTGCGGACGCGCTGACGCAGCTCGGCATCAACGTGATGGTTGGACCGGACGTCGTTGAAAAGGCGCTGAAAGAGGTTGGTATCGCCTTCATGATGGCGCCGATGCATCACCCCGCCATGGCCCATGTCGGCCCGGTGCGCGCGGAACTCGGCACGCGCACCATCTTCAACATCCTGGGGCCGCTCACCAACCCCGCCGGGGTCAGGCGGCAGCTGACCGGCGCCTTTTCGCGCGACCTCATCCGCCCGATGGCCGAAACGCTGGCCGCGCTCGGGGCCGAGCGCGCCTGGCTGGTGCATGGCGGCGACGGCACCGACGAGCTTTCCATCGCCGGGCCGAGCTGGGTGGTGGCGCTCGAGGAGGACGGCAGCCTGCGCGAGGCCGAAATCGCCCCCGAGGATGCCGGCCTGCCCGTCCACCCCTTCGAGGCCATCCTCGGCGGCACGCCCGAGGAGAACGGCCGCGCCTTTCGCGCGCTGCTCGAAGGCGCGCCGGGCGCCTATCGCGACGCGGTGCTGTTCAATGCCGCCGCCGCGCTGGTCGTGGCGGGGCGGGCGGACGACCTGCGCCAGGGCGTCGGGATGGCGCGCGAAAGCCTCGACAGCGGCGCCGCCCGCGCCAAGGTCGAGACATTGGCCAAAGTGACGACGGAGGCGGCATGAACACACCCACCATCCTGGAAAAGATCAGGGCCTACAAACTCGAAGAGATCGCCGCCGCCAAGGAGGCCGTCAGCCCCGACGAGATCGAGACCAGGGCCGCCGCCGCGCCGGCGGTGCGCCCCTTTGCCGAGGCGCTGCTGCAGGCCAGCAAGCAGGGTTTCGGTCTCATCGCCGAGATCAAGAAGGCGAGTCCGTCGAAGGGGCTGATCCGTCCCGATTTCGACCCCGAGGCGCTCGCCGCGGCCTACGAGGCGGGCGGCGCCGCCTGCCTGTCGGTCCTGACCGACGGCCCCAGCTTTCAGGGCGCGCCAGGGCATCTGAGCGCGGCAAGAGCGGCCTGCAACCTGCCTGTATTGCGCAAGGATTTCATGTACGACCCCTATCAGGCGGCCGAGGCGCGGGCGCTGGGGGCGGACTGTATCCTGATCATCATGGCCGCGGTCGACGATACCCAGGCCGCCGAACTCGAGGACGCCGCCGAACGCTGGGGGATGGATGCGCTGCTGGAGGTCCACACCGAGGCCGAGCTGGAACGCGCCGCGCGGCTGAAATCGCCGCTGATCGGCATCAACAACCGCGACCTCGACACCTTCGAGACCTCGCTCGACGTGTCGCGCCGGCTGGCCAGGCTGGTGCCGGCCGGGCGCACCATCGTCTGCGAAAGCGGGCTGTCGGCCGCCGAAGACCTGGCCGAGATGGCGCGCTACGGCGCGCGCTGTTTCCTGATCGGCGAGGCGCTGATGCGCCAGGAAGACGTGACGGCGGCGACCCGCGCCATCCTGTCGGGATCGGCCGTGCCAAGGGGGATAATGTGAGCGGCCTGACCCATTTCGACGAGGACGGCCATGCGCACATGGTCGATGTCACCGCCAAGCCCGAGACCGCGCGCGTCGCCAGCGCCGAGGGCTGGGTAAAGATGGCGCCGGAAACCTTTGAAATCATGACCGAAGGGCGCGCGAAAAAGGGCGACGTCCTGGGCGTCGCCCGACTGGCCGGGATCATGGGCGCCAAGCGCACCGCCGAGCTGATACCGCTGTGTCATCCGCTGCCGATCGGCAAGGTGACGCTGGAGCTGACCCCCGATGCCGGCCTGCCCGGCGTGCGCATCACCGCCACGGTCAAGACCACCGGCCGCACCGGCGTCGAGATGGAGGCGCTGACCGCGGTCGGCACCGCCGCGCTGACGGTCTATGACATGCTCAAGGCGGTGGACCGGGCAATGCAGATCGGCGGCATCCGCGTCACCCTGAAAGACGGCGGTAAATCAGGACGTTACGAGGCGACATGATCACCGTTGACGAGGCGCTGTCGAAGCTTTTCGCACTGGTCCGGCCGCTGGAGGCCGAGACCGTTGCGCTGGCCGCCGCCGCCGGCCGGGTGCTGGCGCGGGACGTGGCGGCGCGGCGCGACCAGCCCCCCTTCGACGCCTCGGCGATGGACGGCTACGCGCTGCGCGCGGCCGAGGCCCGGCCCGGCGCCCGCTTCGACGTGATCGGCGAATCCGCCGCCGGCCACCGCTTCGCCGGCCATGTCGGCCCGGGACAGGCGGTGCGCATCTTTACCGGCGCGCCGGTTCCCGAGGGCGCCGACCGCGTGGTCATGCAGGAGGACGTCACGCGCGAGGGCGACCGCATCGCCCTGGCCGACACCATCGGCGACAACGCGCATATCCGCCCGATGGGCGCCGATTTCGCCGCCGGGGCACGGATCGCCGCGCCGCGCCTGCTGGGGCCGTCGGACATCGCGCTGCTGGCGGCCATGAACCTGGGCGAACTGGCGGTGACGCGCAAGCCGCAGGTGGCGCTGATCTCTACCGGCGACGAACTGGTGATGCCGGGCGAGAACCCCGGCCCCGATCAGATCATCGCCTCCAACACCTTCGGGCTCAAGGCGCTGATCGACGCCGCCGGCGCCGAGGCCCGCATCCTGCCCATCGCCGGCGACACCGATGCCGCGATCCATGCCGCATTCGACCTTGCCGAAGGGGCCGACCTGGCGGTGACCATCGGCGGCGCCTCGGTCGGCGATCACGACCTGGTCGGCAAGGTCGCCGCCGCGCGCGGGATGGAACAGTCGTTCTACAAAGTCGCGATGCGCCCCGGAAAACCGCTGATGGCCGGGCGCATGGACGAGGCCCCGATGGTCGGCCTGCCGGGGAACCCGGTATCGGCCATCGTCTGCGGACATGTCTTTGTGGTGCCGATGCTGCGGGCGATGCTGGGGCTGGGCGCGGCCCCTGCCCCGCGGTTGCGGGCCGCGCTGGCGCATGACCTGCCCGAAAACGGCCCGCGCGAGCACTACATGCGCGCCCGCGCCGAGAACGGGACCATCGCCGCCGGCGACCGGCAGGACAGCTCGCTTCTGTCGGTTCTGTCGACCGCGAACGCGCTGCTGGTGCTCCCGCCCGGCGATGGCGCGCGCAAGGCGGCTGCCGAGGTGGC
>CAZNMK010000063.1:0-10352 GCA_964574045.1 uncultured Roseovarius sp.
ACACCATCGCCCGCCCGTTGCGGGTGTTGCCGGGGGTGGCCTCGTTCCCGGTCTGGCGGGTGTGCAGCGCGCCGGCGGCCTCGGCGCGCTCGACGATCGCCATCGCGAGGCGGTCCTTGACCGAGGCCGCGGGGTTGAACGCCTCGGCCTTGACGAACATCTCGACCCCTTCGGGGGCCAGGTTGTTGACCCGGATCACCGGGGTGTCGCCGATCGTGTCGATGACGCTGTCGAAAATCCTGCCGCGGCCGGTGGTGCCGCGAATGCCGTCCTTTGCCATGATGCCGGTCCCTTGAGCGGTGCTTGCTTTCGGGCGGACCCTATCACGCCCGCATGCTGCGCGCAGCCTTTTCTGGCGGGCCATACTGGAACATTGTTCCGTGTATCCCCGCAAAGGGGCGGAGCGTTTTCCGCCAGTTGCCGGGAAAAGCGGGGTCCGGGTACGATCTTTTCCCGATTCCTGCCAGAGGTGCCGCCATGACCCGGACCGTTCATCCGCCGGCTCGCATCCGCCATGTCCACCCCAAGGTGGCCGATCTCGGCCGCGTCCGTTTCCTGGCGGCTCGGCACGGCGACGCGCGGGGATACCTGGCCATGTACAAGTCCCCGCTCGACCTGCGCGCGCTGCCGGCAGGGGCGCCGCAGCCACGCCTCTGGACCCTGCCGCCCGCCCGGCATAACCTGCCCGCGAACACGCGCAGGAGGCGGGACATGCCCACCGGAACCAACATAAGAACCTATTTCGACGGCCGCTGGCACGACGGCGACATCGCGGTGATGAAGGCCGCCGATCACGGCATGTGGCTGGGCAGCAACGTCTTTGACGGGGCGCGCCTTGCCAACGGGCTGACGCCCGATCTGGACAGGCACTGCGCGCGGGTCAATGCCTCGGCCGAGGCGATGATGGTCACGCCCACGGTATCGGCCGAAGAGATGGTCGCCATCGTCCGCGAGGGGCTGAAGATGTATGCCCCCGGCGCCGCCGTCTATATCCGCCCGATGTACTGGGCGATCGACGGCGGCATGTCGGCGATCGTGCCCAAGGAGGGGGGCGAAACCGGCTTTGCCGTCTGTCTGGAGGAAATCCCGATGGCCGCGCCCGGCGATTCCGCCACGCTGACGCGCACCCGCTTTCGCCGCCCGGTGCTGGAGGATGCGGTGGTCAACGCCAAGGCGGCCTGCCTTTATCCCAACAACGCCCGCATGCTGGCCGAGGCCCGCGCCAAGGGGTTTTCGAACGCGCTGGTGGCCGACGCGCTGGGCAACGTCGCCGAGACGGCGACCGCCAATGTCTTTGCCGTCCGCGACGGAGAGGTGTTCACGCCCGTGGCCAACGGCACCTTCCTGGCCGGCATCACCCGCGCGCGCCACATCGCCAACCTGCGCGCCGACGGCGTCGCGGTGCACGAGACGGTGATGACATTCGAGGATTTCCACGCCGCCGACGAGGTATTCCTGTCGGGCAACATGATGAAGGTGACGCCGGTCACCGCCTTCGACGATACGAACTACCAGATCGGTCCGGTGACGCGGCGCGTGCGGGAGCTCTACTGGGACTGGGCGGCGTCGGCGGGGTGAGGGGTGACTCCGTTTCCACAGCCGTGCGCGTTAGTGTGACCGCCGGACAAGGAATGACGACGTATCAAATTAATTCAGAGACACACTGCCCGATGAATTCATGTGAAGCATAACAAACCCTGCACCATCGTCTCGCCCGGCGGGAACCGCCGGGCAGCGCCCGCCCGCCCCCCAGGCGGGCGCTTTCGCGCCCCCCTCGGGCGGGCGCTGCCCTCAGCCCATCTCGGAACCCCTCGGCCGGACCACACGGCAAGCTATCTCTCCAACCTACAACCCCAGACGCCGCGACCGGGGGGACAACCGCCCCCCGCCCCGCCCTCCTGCGCCGAAATCGACCGGAGACCGCCATGACCGCCTATCCCCACCTCCTCGCCCCGCTCGATCTGGGCCATGTCACGCTGAAAAACCGCGTGCTGATGGGCTCGATGCATACCGGGCTCGAGGAGACCAGGGACTGGAACCGGGTCGCCGAATTCTACGCCGCCCGCGCCCGCGGCGGGGTCGGTCTGATGGTCACCGGCGGTATGGCGCCCAACCGCGAGGGCGGGGTCTTTCCCGGCGCGGCGGGTCTCTTCAGCGCGCAGGACATCGCCGATCACCGCATCGTCACGACCCGCGTCCACGACGCCGGCGGCCTCATTGCCATGCAGGTGCTGCATGCCGGGCGTTATGCCTACGGCCCCGATTGTGTCGCGCCCTCGCCCGTCAAGTCGCCGATCTCGCCCTTCGCTCCGGCCGAGCTGGACGAGGACGGGATCGAAAAGCAGATCGGCGACATCGTCACCGCCGCCGCCCGCGCCCGCGAGGCGGGTTACGACGGGGTCGAGATCATGGGCTCCGAGGGGTATTTCATCAACCAGTTCCTGGTCCGCCACACCAACAAGCGCACCGACCGCTGGGGCGGAAGCTATGAGAACCGGATGCGCCTGGCGCTGGAGGTCGTGCGCCGGGCGCGCGCGGCGGTGGGCGACGATTTCATCCTCGTCTACCGGCTGTCGATGATCGACCTGGTGCCCGATGGCTCGACCTTCGACGAGGTGGTCGAACTGGCGCAGGCGGTGGAAAGGGCGGGGGCGTCGATCATCAATACCGGCATCGGCTGGCACGAGGCGCGCATTCCGACCATCGCCACCTCGGTGCCGCGCGCGGCCTTCGCCTGGGTGACGAAGAAACTGATGGGCAGGGTCGGCATTCCCGTCATCACGTCCAATCGCATCAACACACCCGAGGTGGCCGAGGGTGTTCTGGCCTCGGGCGCCGCCGACATGGTCAGCATGGCGCGGCCCTTCCTGGCCGATGCCGATTTCGTCGCCAAGGCCGCGGCCGGGCGGGCCGACACCATCGCGCCTTGCATCGCCTGCAACCAGGCCTGCCTCGATCACACCTTCGGCGGCAAGATCTCGACCTGCCTGGTCAACCCCCGCGCCTGCTACGAGACCGAGCTGCCGATAGCGCCGGCGGAAAGCCCGCGCCGCATCGCCGTGGTCGGTGCCGGGCCGGCGGGGCTCGCCGCGGCGGTCACGGCGGCCAGGCGGGGGCATGCGGTGACGCTCTTCGACCGCGCGACCCGCATCGGCGGGCAGCTCAACCTGGCCCGCGCGATCCCCGGCAAGGAAGAGTTTCACGGGCTGGTGGCGTGGTTCGAGACGATGGTGGCCGAGCACGGCGTCGCCCTGCGCCTCGGGCGGACAGCGGGCGTCGACGATCTGGCGGATTTCGATGAAGCGATCGTCGCAACCGGCGTCGTCCCCCGCGATCCCGGAATCCCGGGGCAGGACGGCGCCAATGTCGTGGGCTATGCCGATCTCCTGTCGGGTCGGGTCGGGGCCGGCAAGCGGGTGGCCATCGTCGGTGCCGGCGGCATCGGCTTCGACGTGGCCGAGTTCCTGGTGCAGGACGGCGAAAGCCCGACCGAGAACCTGGAGACGTGGAAGCGCGAATGGGGCGTGGGCGATCCGGCCCGGACGCCGGGCGGCCTGGCACCCGAAGGACCAGCGCCGGAACCGCCCGCGCGCCAGGTCGCGCTGTTGCAGCGCAAGAATGAACGCTTGGGCAAGCGGCTGGGCAAGACCACCGGCTGGATCCATCGCGCGGCCTTGCGGATGAAGGGGGTCGAGATGATTGCCGGCGTCAACTACGAACGCATCGACGCGCAGGGGCTGCATGTGAGTTTCGGCGACGCGCGCGAAAACCCGCGCCTGATAGAGGCCGATACCGTCGTGCTGTGCGCCGGCCAGCTGAGCGAACGTTCTCTGGCGGATGCATTGCAAGCGGCCGGCCGGACGGTGCATGTGATCGGCGGCGCGGATGTCGCCGCCGAGCTGGACGCCAAGCGGGCGATAGACCAGGGCGTGCGGCTGGCCGCCGCGCTGTAGCGCCCGCCGCGCAGGTCAGATGACTGTCCGCGCCCCGGGTTCGACCCGGGGCCTCGTCATCTCCGACAAGACGCCCCGGCCCGGCGGCCGTGGCGGGCAACGGCCTCCGGCTGACGAGACCGATTCAGGCTCCGGCGCTATTTCACCGTGACGGTGATCACCTCGGACGCCACGGGCGGATCGTGCGGAACGTGGTTGAGATCGCCCAGCACCAGTTGCAGGGTGTGCGCGCCCGGCGGCAGGTCCAGCGTCACCTCGGTCTGCCCGCCGCCGAAATGGACGTGGTGATCGTCGGCGAAAATCCCGCCCTGCGCCATCTCGGCATCGTCCGGGCCCTGGCCGAAGGGCGGGCGGTCGATCAGGATATGGTGATGGCCGGTCATGTCCTTTTTGGTGCCGGCCGGTGCCACGCCCATGCCGCTGAGCCCGAAGACCACGGTCACCGGCGAGGAGACGACCGCGCCATCTTCGAGGTTCACGAAATAGGCGCTGGCGCCATCGGGCGCGGGCATGCCCTGGGTCAGCGCCGGGCCGGCGGCCAGGCCGAGCCCCAGTGACAGCGCGGCGGGCAGCAGCGTTCGGTTCATCATGGCGTCCTCCCTTTCTTGTCTGTCGTGTTCCGGAGGATAGCACGCCAGGCGCGGATTTCAGCGGTGCCGGGCGCGGCCCGTCTGTTTCCGTGACACGAACGATCCTAACAATTCCCCAGATATTGTCGGCCAAGTGCCGCAGTTGTGCCCACATCTTTGCCGATAAGGATGCGGGGCACGGAACGCAGAGGTATCGAGTATGGATCGCCTGACCGAGATGGAGGCATTCGCGACGGTGGTGGATCAGGGGGGATTCACCGATGCCGCGCGCAAGATGGGTATTTCGAAATCGGCCGTGTCCAAGCATGTTTCCTCGCTCGAGGCCCGGCTGGGTGCGCGCCTGCTCAACCGCACCACCCGCCGCGTCAGCCCCACCGAAATCGGCCTGGCCTATTACGACCGCGCGCTCAGGGTGCTCAACGATGCGGGCGAGGCCGATGCGCTGGTCAGTTCCATGCAGTCCGATCCGTCGGGGCTGTTGCGCATTTCCGTGGCCACCGATTTCGGGGTCAACCATCTCAGCCCGATCCTGGGGCAGTTCCTGGATGAATTTCCCGAGATCACCGTCAACATGGTGCTCAACAACCGCTATGTCGAACTGATTTCGGAAGGCTTCGACATGGCGGTGCGGATCGGTGACCTGGAGGACAGCACCCTGCGCGCGCGCAAGCTGACCGAGACCACCAGGCGCATGATCGCCAGCCCCGCCTATCTGGTCCGGCACGGCCGCCCCGCCCGGATCGACGACCTCAACGAGCACAAGCTCCTGCACTATTCCAGCCAGGCCGGCGGGTCGGTGTGGAAGCTGACCGCGCCCTCGGGCGAGAAACGCCAGGTGCGCACCGCCGGCGGGCTGTCGGTCAACGACGGCCAGTCGCTGCTCAATGCCGCGATCTCGGGGCTCGGCATCGCCTATCTGCCCAGCTTCCTTTACGCCCGCGCGATGAAGGAGGGGCTGGTCGAGGATGTCATTCCCGATCTGCCGGTCGAGACCCAGGGCATCTATGCGGTTTATCCGCCGGGCCGCTTCACCCAGCCCAAGGTGCGCGCCTTCATCGACTTCCTGGTCAACGCCTTTGCCGAGAAGGGCCCGACCGACTGGTGACGGCGCCATTCGCGGTGTTCCCCCCGGCTGATTCGTTCCGCCGGGGCTTGTGCGTCTTCCCCGCCGGGCGGGCGCACATGGCTTGTGCGGCGGTTGCGGTTGCCGGGGCCGGCAGAAGGGCCACATCTGCGCCAACCGCCGACCGGACACGAAAAGGACACACCGCATGGCCGTTCCCCGCCTTCTGACGATTTCCGGCTCGCTGCGCCGGGGCTCCTACAACCGCATGCTGTTGCGCGCGGCAGTGCGCGCATTCGGACCGGCCGAGGTGCAGGAGGCCGACCTGCGGCTGCCGCTCTATGACGGCGATCTCGAGGAGGCCGAGGGCGTGCCCGATGCGGTCGAGCGGCTGGTTGCGCAGATCGGCGAGGCCGACGCGGTGGCGATCTCGTCGCCCGAGTACAACAAGGGCATCGCCGGGGCGATGAAGAACGCGCTCGACTGGGTCAGCCGGGTGCCGGGCGGCGCGTTCCGGGGCAAGCCGACGGTGGTGATGTCTGCCAACGCGGGGCGCACCGGGGGCGAGACCGGGCAATACATGCTGCTGAGCTGCCTGGTTCCGTTTCAGGCCGATATCGTGCCCGGCCCGATGCTGTGCGTGGCCAAGGCCGCGGATGAATTCGACGCCGACGGCCGGCTGGCCAACGAGCAGTACCGGAAGGTTTTGAAGGGCAGGATGCAGGCGCTGCGCGAACGGATCGCCTGATCCCGGCTCCCGGGCGGGTTGCGCGCGGCAATGCCGGCGGTATGATGCCGGCCGGGCGGGGACGATCCCCTCCGATGCGGGACAGGCGATCGGGACGGCCCGGAAATTCATCGCGCGTTGCGACGACCGGCGGCGCCCCGGTGCGGGCCCGACCGGCCGCGGCGCGCCCGGAGGGGGCAGCATGCGCGGGTTTGCGGACCGGGTACGTCACGCCGTCGGCTTCGAGGTCATAGGGCTCGTTCTGGTCACGCCGCTGGGGGCGTGGTTCTTCGACCATGCGATCTACGACATCGGTGTGCTGTCGCTCGCCTGCGCCACCATCGCGACGGTCTGGAATTACATCTACAACCTCGGCTTCGATCTGGCGATGCGGCGGCTCTGCGGCGACACCCGCAAGAGCCCCGGGCTGCGTGTCTTCCACGCCGTTCTGTTCGAGAGCGGCCTGCTGCTGGTGCTGATGCCGCTGATCGCGTGGTATCTGGGGGTCACGCTGTGGCAGGCGCTGGTAATGGACCTGTCCTTTGCCGGGTTCTACCTGGTCTACGCCTTCGTCTACAACTGGGTCTATGACCTGGTCTTTCCGATCCCCGAAGAGCGGGCCGGGCGGACCGCCTGAGCACCGCCCGGGCGGGCCGGCGCCCGGTCAGGCATGCGCCCGCTCCGCCCCCTGCTCGATCGCCGCGCGCAGCTTTTTCTCCAGCGCCGCCTGCTTGGCCCTGGAGTGGAATTTCAGCCCGAACATGTCCTTGACGTAGAAGCTGTCGACCACCTGCTCGCCATAGGTCGCGATCACCGCCGAGTTGATGTAGACATTGTTGGCCGCCAGCGTCCGGGTGAGATCGTAGAGCAGACCGGGACGGTCGCGGGTGTCGACCTCGACGATGGTGTAGATTTCCGAGCCCTCGTTGTCGAAGGTGATATGGGTGGGCACGCGGAAGGCGCGCTCGCGCTTGCGGATGCGGTCGCGCGACTGGATCGCCTCGCCGGCCACCACCTCGCCCCTCAGGGTCCGGTCGATGGTGCGCCGCAGCCGCGGCAGGCGGGCGGCCTCGTAGGGGTGGCCATCGGCATCCTGGATCCAGAAGGCGGCGGTGGCGAACCCGTCCTTGGAGGTGTAGGTGCGCGCGTCGACCACATTCGCCCCCGCGAGCGCCAGCGCCCCGGCGAGGCGCGAGAACAGGCCCGGATGATCGGCCAGCGCGAAACAGGCGCGGGTGGCGTCGCGGTCCTCGTCCACGGCCAGGTCGACGGCGATCTCGTCGGCCTGAAGGCCGCGCAGCAGACGGGCGAATACCGTGTGCGCGGTGACGTGCAGCCCCTGCCAGTAGGGGTCGTAATGGCGGCCAAGCTCGGCGCGGATGTCGCGCGCGTCCCAGCCCGCCAGCGCCTCGCGCAGGTTTCGCTTGGCCTCCGATCCGCGCTGTTCGCGGTTGAGATCCTCGAGCCCGCCCTCCATCGCCCGGCGGGTCTGCCGGTAGAGTGCGCGCAAAAGCGACGCCTTCCAGTTGTTCCACGTGGTGGGCCCCACGCCGCGGATGTCGCAGACGGTCAGCACGCAGAGCAGGTCCAGCCGCTCGCGCGTCTGCACCGCCTTGGCGAAATCGCGCACGGTGCGCGGGTCGGCGATGTCGCGCTTCTGCGCCATGTCCGACATCAGCAGGTGATAGCGTACCAGCCATTCGACGGTGTCGATCTCGCGCGGCTTGAGCCCCAGCCGGGTCGCCACCTTGCGGGCGATCCTCGCGCCGATGATCGAATGGTCCTCGTCGCGCCCCTTGCCGATATCGTGCAGCAGCAGCGCCACGTACAGCACCCGGCGGTTCACCCCCGCTTCGAGGATCGCCGAGGCGATGGGCAGTTCCTCGGCCAGTTTGCCGCGCTCGATCTTGTCGAGCTGGCCGATGCACTGGATGATGTGCTCGTCCACCGTGTAGCTGTGATACATGTTGAACTGCATCAGGGCGCGAATGGGCTCGAACTCGGGGATGAAGGCCGACAGCACGCCGAGCTCGTTCATGCGCCTGAGCGCGCGTTCGGGGTTGCCGTGTTTCACCAGCAGGTCGAGAAACAGCTTCTGCGCCTTCGGGTCGTTGCGCAGGCTGTCGTCGATGAGGTGAATGTTGGCGGTCACCAGGCGCATCGCGTCGGGATGGATCAAGAGCCCGGTGCGCAGCCCCTCCTCGAACAGCCGCAAGAGGTTCAGCCGGTCGGACAGGAACTCGCCGGCATCGACGATGGCCAGCCGGCCGTGCACCTCGGTATAGCCCGGCTTGAGCCGCCGCTTGCGCTTGAAGAGCCGCTGCAGGAGCGGCTCCGACTTCACATGCGCGGCCTCGAGCTTGGTCAGGAATATGCGCGTCAGCTCGCCCACGGCAGTGGCGTGGCGGAAATAGTGCTGCATGAACTGCTCGACCGCGCGGCGGCCGGCGGTGTCGGCATAGCCCATGCGCCTTGCGACCTCGACCTGCAGATCGAATGTCAGCTGTTCGCTGGCGCGGCCGGTGGCCAGGTGCAGGTGGCAGCGCACCGCCCACAGGAAGTTGTGCGCCTCGGCAAAGGTGGCGAATTCCTCTTCTGTAAAGAGCCCCGCCGCCACCAGCTCGGCCACGTCGTCGACATGGTGGACGTATTTCGCCACCCAGAAGAGGCATTGCAGGTCGCGCAGGCCGCCCTTGCCCTCTTTCACGTTGGGCTCGACCATGTAGCGCACGCCCTGCTTGAGATGGCGTTCGCCGCGCTCGGCCAGCTTGGCCTCGATGAAATCGCGTTCGGTGCCCTCGAACAGCTCGGACCTGAGCCGCGCGCGCAGGGTTTCGGCCAGTTCCCCGTCGCCGTAGACAAAGCGGTTCTCCAAAAGCGCGGTGCGGATGGTGAAATCCTCTGCCCCCAGGCGCAGGCAATCGCGCACGGTGCGGGTGGCATGGCCGACCTTGAGCCGCAGATCCCACAGGATGTAGAGCGTCGTCTCGATCGCGCTCTCGGCCCAGGGGGTGATCTTGTAAGGGGTGAGAAACAGCAGGTCGACGTCCGAGAACGGCGCCATCTCGCCGCGGCCGTAGCCCCCCACCGCCAGCACCGAAAGGCGCTCGGCGCCGGTAGGGGTGGGCAGCGGATGCAGCCGCCGCGCCGCCGCGTCGAGCGCGCAGGCAACGCAGCGGTCGGTGAGCCAGCAATAGGACCGGATCGTGCTTTCGGCGGCAAAGGGGCTGGCCTCGAACGCCTCGGCGATGGCGGCGCGGCCCTGTTTCAGCGCCGGGCCGAGGATGGCGACGATGCGCTTGCGGGCCTCGGTCGGCGACGGGGCGTCATCGCCCCCGGTCAGCGCCGCCTCGATTTCGGCGGCGATGGCGGCGGTATCGAAAATCTCGGCCGCCGGGCGGATCAGTTCTGCCGGAGATGCGGTTTCGTCCTTCATTCCCGGGCCGGGCCGCGGCGGGGTCAGAGCCCCGCACCCTCGAAGCTGAGCGGGGCCGGGCCGATCACGGCGACCTTGCGGTTCTCGATCGTCGCCACCGCGAGGCTGCGTTCGTTGGTGCCGTCGGGCAGCAGGCGAAAGACGCCGTTGACGCCCTGAAAGCCGGCCGGCTGGACCAGGTTCTCGCGGCTCAGCGCGTCGCGTGCGCCGGTGCTGGCCAGCGCGCCGACGGCGGCGATGCCGTCATAGGCGAGCCCCGCCAGCGCATGCGGGGCGCTGCCGTGGGCGGCTTCGAACCGGGCCTGGAACTGGGCGCTGCGCTGGGGGTCCGGCAGCGCGAACCAGCCGCCCTGGACGCCCGGCAGCTCGAGTGTCTGCGGCGGCGTGTCCCAGCGCGCCAGGCCGATATACTGCGCCTTGTCCCGGCCCAGCCCGGCCTCTGGCAGCAGCTGCGTGAAAAGCGGCAGCGCCCCGGCGGTGTTGGCGGTGAAAAAGATGGCGTTGGCCTGGTTCTGTTCCGCCGCCTCCCTGATCCGCGGCACGGCGTCGATCACGCCCTTTTGCGAGAACTCGTAGCTGACGC
>CAZNMK010000064.1:0-10326 GCA_964574045.1 uncultured Roseovarius sp.
GAGCAGCTGACTTCTAATCAGCAGGTTGGGGGTTCGAGTCCTCCCGGGATCGCCAATCTTTCAACGGCTTAAGTCCTGCATCTCCGGGATGTTGCGTCGTGCTGGATCACGCATGTTCCCGTCTTGGTCCAACCGCTGCTTGCAACGCAGCCTGTCGCCCCGATCGAAGCCGGACAACTCCCGCCAGGAGCGGCAGAGGGTTCGGGGGCGAACCGGCACCAGCCGGGCCCCGGCCGCGGCTGGATGACAATCCGGTGGCGGGCCGAAAGCAGGATCAACTTTGATCTGAAACGCTCTTCGCATCGTATCGAGACGAAGAGAAACAGGAGCGCCCATGTCATTCGACGCCCGCCCGATCCATCCGCAACGCGTTGCCATTGTCGGCGGCGGCATTTCCGGTATGGCCGCCGCGTACCTGCTGGCCCCGCACCACGCCGTCACGCTCTACGAGGCGGCGCCCCGGCTTGGCGGCCATGCGCGCACCGTCCTCGCCGGCCGCAACGGCGATCAGCCGGTCGATACCGGATTCATCGTCTTCAACTATGCCAACTATCCGCATCTGACGCGGATGTTCATGGATCTCGATGTGCCTGTGAAACCCAGCGACATGAGCTTTGGCGCCAGCATCGACGATGGCCGGGTCGAATATGCGCTGCGCAATCTGCGCGGGCTCTTTGGCCAACCGGGCAACATCGCACGGCCGGGATTCCTGCGCATGATCCGCGATATCATGCGGTTCAACGCCCGCGCCGAGACCGCTGCGCAAAGCGATGATATCACCGTCGCCGATCTGATCGCCGATCTCGATCTGGGTCCGTGGTTCCGGCGCTTCTATCTCTTGCCCATTTGCGGCGCGATCTGGTCGACGCCGCCCGACGAGATCGGCAACTTTCCGGCGCGCACCCTGGTCCGGTTCTTCCGCAACCACGCCCTGATGAGCGCCGGAGGACAACATCGGTGGTGGACGGTCGATGGCGGCAGCATCGAATACGTTCGAAGGCTCGAACGGCACCTGCGCGGGCGCGGCGTCGCAATCCGAACGGGGGTTCCAGTAACCTCGGTCACGCGAACCGGCATCGAAAGCGTGGTGCATGTGACCAATCGTTCGCCGGAGACATTCGACCAGGTGATCCTTGCCTGTCATTCCGACCAGGCGCTGCGCCTCCTGGCGCGGCCGACCGTCCGGGAAGCAGCCATATTGGGCGCGATCCGGTATCAGAACAACAACGCGGTGCTGCACAGCGATGCCCGCCTGATGCCGCGGCGCCGGGCCTGCTGGTCGAGCTGGGTCTACAATGCCGATACTTCGCTCGATGCCGCGGCGATCGGCGTGACCTATTGGATGAACCGGCTTCAGGGGATCGCGGAAAGCGACCCGCTGTTCGTGACGCTGAACCCGGTGCGCGCCATAGCCGAAGATCGGATATATGACAGCACGGTGTTCCGCCATCCCGTGTTCGACCGGTCCGCGATCCGCGCGCAATCGGCACTGCGCAGGATGCAGGGCGAATACAATACCTGGTTCGCCGGCGCCTATACTCGTCACGGGTTCCACGAAGACGGGTTTGCCAGCGCCGTGCGCATCGCCCGCCAGATGGATCGGCAATTCGCATGACCGGCCGGCCCCAACATATCGCGGCGATGACCGGCCACGCACGCCGCGGGGCACCGGCCAATACGTTTCGCTACGGCGTCGACTACGTCCTGATCGACCCCGATTCACGGGAGGGTCCGTCGCTTTTCGCGCGCAACCGGTTCAATCTGACCTCGGTACATGACCGCGACCATGGCGGCCCACCCGGACGGGGGCGCGGCGCGGCCTGGGCGCGCGACATCCTCGCCGAGAGGGGCCTGCCGAATGCGACCGTTCTGCTGCTGACCCAACCGCGCTGTCTGGGCTACGGCTTCAATCCGGTCAGTTTCTGGCTGGCTACAGAAGGCGATGCGCTGCTAGCGGCGATCGCAGAGGTGAACAACACCTACGGCGATCGCCACAGCTATTTCTGCGCCCGGCCCGACCTGTCGCCGATCGGACCGCACGACCGGATCACCGTCGAAAAACTGATGTACGTCTCGCCATTTCAGCAGATGGAGGGCGACTACACCTTCGTCTTCGACATCACGCCGGAAAAAATCGCCATCCGCATCGACTTCTGCAATGCCGGCCACGGCCTGATCGCCACACTCCACGGGGCGCGCAAGCCCCTGACGAACAAGGCGATCCTGCTTGCGATGCTGCGTCGCCCGGCCGGTGCGCTGCGCACGACGGTGCTGATCCACTGGCAGGCGCTGCGCCTGAAACACAAGGGCGCACCGTTCCGTACCCGGCCGACGCCCCCCAGCCGAGAGGTGAGCTGATGCCGTTTCCGACCAAGGCCGTGAAGCGCGAATTCCTCGACCGCTGCGAAAGCATCCACACGGGCCGCCTGCGGCTTCGCACGCCCGAGGGAGAGGTCCATGATTTCGGCAGCGGCGGCATTCAGGCCGAACTACAGCTGCACGACTGGTCGGTGGTCGCCGCCGTCGCGGCACGCGGCGGTGTCGGGCTGGGCGAGACCTATGTCGCGCGGTTGTGGGACAGCCCCTCGATCCGCGATCTGGGCACCGTGGCCTTGCGGAATCTCGACAGGCTCGGCGGCTTCGCGCATGGCAATTCCTGGAATGTCTGGAAGATGCGGCTGATCGACCGCGTCTTGCGCACCAACTCGCGCCGTGGATCGTCGAGGAACATCCGTGCACATTACGATGTCGGCATTGAGTTCTACCAGCTCTGGCTGGATCCCGGCATGACCTATTCGTCAGCGCTGTTTCTGCCGGGCGATGACGACCTGTATCGCGCTCAGAACCGCAAGTACGACCGTATCCTCGACCGGCTGAGCGACGACGAGCAGGTGCTGGAAATCGGCTGCGGCTGGGGAGGCTTTGCAGAACGCGCGGCGGATGCCGGACGGCAGGTGACCGGGCTGACGGTCTCTCCCAGCCAGAAGGGTTATGCCGATGCCCGGCTGGACGGGCGGGCCGAGATCAGACTGCAAGACTACCGCGATTGTCGTGGCCGCTATGGCAACATCGTCTCGATCGAGATGGTCGAGGCGGTGGGCGAGCGCTATTGGCCGGCCTACTTCGCCAAGCTCAAGGCGTGCCTGGCCGAAGGCGGGCGCGCCGTGATCCAGGCAATCACCGTGCCGGACGCGAATTTCGCCACCTACCGCAACAGGTCCGATTTCATACGCCAGCATACGTTTCCGGGCGGCATGCTTCTTTCCGACCGCACGATCGCCGCGCAGGCGCACAAGGCAGGGCTGAGCGTGCAGCAGAGCTTCGCGTTCGGTCAGGACTACGCCCGCACCTGCATCGCCTGGTCGGACCGCATGCAGGCCCGGGCGGCGCGCATCAAGAAACTGGGGCGCGATGACAGCTTCCTGCGGACCTGGCGCTATTATCTCGATATATGTGCCGCCGCCTTTGCCACCGGCCGCACCGATGTCGTGCAGGTCGAACTGGCCCATGCACAGGCAAAACAGGACTGGCCGTGAGCGATATCGAGGGCAAGACATACTGGATCGTCGGCGCCAGCGAAGGGCTCGGCCGTGCCCTGGCGAAGGCGCTCGATAGCCAGGGGCTGCACCTGGTTCTGTCGGCACGCAACAGCGATCGGCTGAACGATCTCGTGACCCGGCTGCACAGTGCCCGCGCCCTGCCGATGGATGTCGGTGACCCGGCCTCTGTCGCGGCAGCGGCAGAACAGCTGGGCGCGATCGATGGAATGATCTATTGTGCAGGGCAGTATGAGCCGATGACCGCGCAAAACTGGGATAGCGACGCGGTAGAGGCGATGTGGCAGGTGAACTTCGCCGGTGCGGGGCGCGTGCTGGGGCATGTGCTTGCACGGTTCATCAAGCAGGATCGGGGCCATATCGTTCTGATCGGCTCGCTTGCAGGACATCGCGGCTTGCCGGGTGCGATCGGATACGGCGCGAGCAAGGCGGCGCTGATGCACCTGGGCGAGAACCTCCACGCCGATCTGCGCCATACCGCCATCAAGGTACAAGTCGTGAACCCGGGCTTCATCAAGACGCGGCTCACCGACAAGAACGACTTCGAGATGCCGTTCATCCAAGCGCCCGAAAAGGCCGCCCGACATGTCGTGGACGCGATGCGCGGCAACCGGTTCTCCACCAGTTTTCCCAGACCCTTTTCATGGCTGTTCACACTCGGGCGGTACTTGCCGGGCTTTCTGTTCTACCGGCTCTTCGCCTGACGCCGCGGCTCCGCTTGCCCGCGCGGACCCGTCTACCACGGCACCGGCTTTCCGCCCCAGTCGAAGAAGCCCCCCGAGTCCGACACCGTCAGCCCGCCGATGACGTCCAAGAGGTTCCGCGCCGCTACGTCGGCAGAGACCTTGGCGTGGCCAGCGTAGTTCTCGGTGAGCGGGGTCGCGACAGTGCCCGGGTGCAGCGCCACGCAGATCGCGTGGCGATGACTGCGCGCCAATTCGATGGCCGCGGTATGGATCAACTGATTCAGCGCCGCTTTCGAAGCCCTGTATGAATACCAGCCACCGAGGCGATTGTCGCCGATGGACCCGACGCGCGCCGACAGGGCCGCAAAGACCGATCGCCGGTCGCGCGGCAGCAGCCGCATCGCATGTTTCAGAACCAATGCCGGCCCGATGGCGTTCAGGGCGAACAGCGCGGTCATGGCGGAGGGATCGATCGCCTTGACCGTCTTCTCCGGCCCGCCGATTCCGCCAGACAAGGCCCCGGTCGCGACGATGATCGTGTCGAATGGGCCGTCGAGCCGCCCGAAGACATCCTCGATGCTGCCCTCATCGGTGATGTCCAGCCGATCGGCCGCGCGAGACAGTCCGGTGACGGCCTCTCCGCTCGCCCGAGACATGCGTACCAACGCGCCGCCAATGCCTCCGGACGCCCCTACAACCAGTGTCCGTGTCATGTGCCTGCGACCCTCAACCACGACATGAATGCGTCGCGAACAGCGGCGAATGCCGCCGACGCCGCGCAGCGCACAAGCGGTATAGCGGATATCCGAGACATCGCTGCGGCGCCATGTTCCTGTCTTTGCTACACCACGGCCCGCGCGATCGTGACACCCGCCCAGGCGGAGAACCCGGTCAGGATCGTTCCCCACGCCAGATCGACGGCGACCATCTGCGCCGACCAGGCCCGCAACGTCGCGTAATTCGTGAATTCGTAGGTGCCGTAGGCCATCGCGCCCAGGATCGCACCGCCCAGCAGCGCCTGCGCCAGGCTCCCGGACCGCAGCGCGGGCAACGACACCAGCCAGATCAGCCCCGCCACATAGAGCAGGTAGAAGCCGATCGCCGGACCCCACCGGATATCATCCAGCAGCCAGGAGCCCAGGTGCCTCTCGAACAGGGGTCGCAAGACAAGCCTCAGCATCACCGCGTCCAGCGCGAGAAAGACAAGGGCCGTGACCGTGTACAAGACTGCAATCTGCATTTCCCCGAAACTCCAAATCCGCTTTTTCTCGATACGTTTTCCGAGCGGCGGCAGATCAGTTATTCGGTTCGCCAGCACATCGCTGAAGGCCGGCCATAGCGTCGGTGGCGGTCGCGCCTTGAACCGATCCGTGAATGCCCCTGCGTTTGGCCCTTGTTGCCGGGACGGGGCGTGCCGGGTCTGCTCTGCCCATATGCGCGGCGATTGCCGCGCATGGTCGGTTGGCAAGGCCGGGGATCGACAGGTATGCCTACCAACGTTCGGGCCGTCGCACAGCGTGTCGTCCCAAGAGTGGCAATTGGTGAAGGCATGCAAGGAATGAAATCGACCGCCCTCGATGCCGCCGATATCCGTATCCTCAGCGCGCTGCAGCGACATGGGCAGCTGAGCAAGTCCAGGCTGGCGGAACTGGTCGGGCTCTCCGCGACGCCCTGTTGGGCCCGCTTCGCCCGCCTGAAAAGGGCGGGATTGATCCGCGGATACCGCGCGGACCTCGATCTGAGCAAGATCGCCGACGTGTCGAAGGTCGTCGTTACCGTTTCGCTGAAGAGCCACCGCAAGGTGGATTTCGACCGTTTCGAAAAGCACATCAACAGCCTTCACGAGGTCACCGATTGCATCGCGACGGGCGGCGGGATGGACTACGTGATGACGGTCGTGACAGCCAGCCTTTCGGGTTTCCAGCGCCTGATCGAAGAAATGCTGTCGGCAGAGATCGGGATCGAGCGCTACATGACCTACATCGTGACCCGAGAGGTCAAGTCCGTTCAGCCCGATCTCGTCCGCCTGACGGCCGACCGGGACAACTGACCGGAAAGGCGCTTGGGAGGGCCGCAAGGACCGAACGGACCGCACCCTGCCCCAAATTGGTCCGTTCGGTCTATTACAGCTGTATCTTCAGCCTGACCTGGCGCGCGGATAGCCGTTACAAACATGCCCAATTCGACTCGGTCGCGCGGTCCGTGACGGACGCGCCGGAAAGGGCAATCGGCATGGCACAAGCAGATGATTTCGGATTCGGCACCCAGATCCGGAAATCCCCCTATTTCAACGCAACCGTCCGCTGGGGCGCAAAGGCGTTCTCGGTATACAACCACATGTACATTCCGCGCGACTTCGGCGATCCCGAGCAGAACTTCTGGAACCTGGTCAACGACGCCATCCTTTGCGATGTGGCGGTCGAGCGTCAGGTCGAGATCGCCGGTCCGGATGCCGCGAAGTTCGTCCAGATGCTGACGCCGCGCGATCTGTCCGAGATGGCGGTCGGCCAGTGCAAGTACGTGCTCATCACCAATGCCGATGGCGGCATCCTGAACGATCCGATCCTGCTGCGTCTCGCCGAGAACCGTTTCTGGCTCTCGCTGGCGGACAGCGACATCCTGCTCTGGGCGCAGGGCGTGGCCGTCCACTCGGGCATGGATGTCGCCATTCGCGAACCCGATGTCTCGCCCCTGCAGCTGCAGGGCCCGAAGTCGGGTGAGATCATGCGCGCCATGTTCGGCGACAGCATCATGGATCTGAAATACTACCGGATGCGCGAAGCCGAGCTGAACGGCATTCCGCTGATCGTGTCTCGCACCGGCTGGTCGAGCGAGCTGGGCTATGAGCTGTACCTCCAGGATGGGTCGCGTGGCGACGAGCTGTGGGAAGCGATCATGACGTCGGGCCAGCCCTTCAACCTGCAACCCGGCCATACCTCTTCGATCCGTCGCATCGAGGGCGGCATGCTGTCCTATCGCGCCGACGCCGACATCGACACGAACCCTTATGAGCTCGGGCTCGGCCGACTGGTGAGCCTCGACATGAACGCCGACTTCATCGGCAAAGCCGCGCTGCGCCGGATCAAGGAAGAAGGCATCAGCCGCAAGCAGGTCGGCCTGGTCATCGAGTGCGATCCCTTCAAAGGCCCCAATACCGCCTTCTGGGCGATCGACAGGGATGGCGATACCGTCGGCAAGGTCACCTCGGCCATCTATTCGCCGCGCCTCGAGAAGAACATCGCGCTTGCGATGGTCTCGGTCGAGAGTTCGGAAATGGGCACCGAGGTCGAAGTGATGACCGCCAAAGGCCCGGCGCACGCCACGATCGTCGAAGTCCCCTTCTACGACCCCAGGAAATCGCTCGCATCCGGCCAGATGTGAGCTTTCAACAGGTTGTCCATCCGATCCTTTCCGCGTTGGTCGGAGTCACCGGGCAGCAACCTTGTCCGGAGGGATCGAACGGACATTCATGGCAATGCCAGACCGACACCGCTGGGTCGAGAGCGGCTTGTCGGGTCGATCGGGGGCGGGTTCCCGGATTCAGTATCCCGAGCCGAACCGACGGGATAAGGGCTTGCCGGTACGGCCCGAGGGCCAGGCCGGCAAGCCCGCGAAAGTCTACTGCAGTTCGCCGATCTGGCAGGCCGGATCGGGCGCCGGCGTCGCGGCTTCGGCGTCGACCGTCATCGTGATGATCGGCTTCAGCTTGCCATTGTATTCGCCGACATGCCCGAAGAAGTTGGGCGCGACGATCTGGTGATCCTCCGCCCGGATGGTCAGCTCGCCCAGGATGGTCGAGAATGTCCCGCCCTCCATCTGCTTGGCGACCTCGATCGGGTCGACGCTGCCGGCGCGGCGCACCGCCTCGAGGATAACCTGCATGCCCAGATAGGTCTCGCCCTCGAAATTGCTCGGCTCGTCGCCGTCGTAGAATGCCTTCCACGCCTCGACGAATGCCTTGTTCTCCGGCGTGTCCAGCGTCGACGAATAGTTGATGATGCCGTAGATGCCGCGCGCAATTTCTCCGAGCGCGTTGACGGTGTTGTCGGTCACGAAGCTGACGCCGGCGGTGGTGACCTCGTCGAACAGGCCGAACTGGCTGGCCTGGTTGGCAAAGGTCAGGGCATCGCGCCCGGCCAGCGCGATCCACAGCCCCTCGGCACCCGAATCCCTGATCTGCTGGATGTAGGGGGCGAAGTCGTTGCTGCCGAAGGGCGACGCCAGGTTGACGACCAGCTCCTTGTCGTTGGCTTCGACCGCCTTGCTGAAGCTGTTTGCCGCATCCTGGCCCCAGGCGATATCGGCAGCCAGGATCGCCCACTTCGTCTCCTCGCGCTCCGCCAGCCACGGCCTGATCACCATCGCGTCCTGGGCGTCCATGTGATTGACGCGGAACATGCGCGCGGTGCAGCTGTCGCCCGAGATCTTGTTGCTCTTGTTGATGGTCGCGACGTAGAGCGCGTTCCAGCGTTCCAGCATCGGCGCCATGGCAAGGCCCTCGCCCGATGCGATCGTCCCGGTCAGGATGTTGTATCCCTCCAGCGCGAGCTTTTCCGCCTGGCGCCGCGCCACTTCGGGCTTGGCTTCGGAATCGTAGGCCCGGTATTCGACCGTGCGCCCGTCGACGCCGCCGGCCGCGTTTGCTTCCTGCACGGCGAACTCGACCGCGCGGACGGCCTGATTGCCCAGATCGGCATAGGTGCCCGACAATGCGGTCGGGACACCGATGCGGATCGGGTCTTGCGCCATCGCCGCGCCGCCGGCGAAGCTTGCCGCCAGGGCCAGCGCGCCGGCCAGACCCAGGTAGCTTTTCCTCATGCGAACTGACATTTCTTGTTCCTCCTTTGGGTTATTGTTGTTTCGTGCTCCCGGCACGCCTCAGATCGTGACGTGCCGCTTGAGCTCCTCGATGGAGAGCGTGCTCAAGTCTCCCTGATCGACCACCGTTCCCTTGGACAGGGCATAGTATCTCGTGGCTACCTTGGTGATCAGGCCCAGATGCTGTTCGATCAGCAGCAACCCCGTCCCGCTTTCGGCAAGCTGGCAGAAGATCGCGCCCAGCTCGTCGACGATGACCGGCGCCAGCCCCTCGCTCGGCTCGTCGAGAACCAGAAGCGACGGGTTGGCCATCAGCGCCCGGCCGATCGCCAGCATCTGCTGCTGACCTCCCGAGAGCGCCGTGCCGGCGGAACCGCGCCGCTCGCGCAGGATCGGGAACAATTCGTAGACCTTGTCCAGATTCCACGCGCCGGGTCTGTCCACCGCCGCCCCCAGCAGCAGGTTCTCCTCCACCGTGAGGTTGGGAATGATGCAGCGGCCCTGCGGCACCACCGCGATTCCGCTGCGGGCGGCCGAAAACCGGCGCAGATCGCGCGATGCGCGGCCTCTCAGGCGGATTTCGCCGCCGTTCAGGCGCGAGATGCCGAGGAACGTATTCACCACCGTCGTCTTGCCGACGCCGTTGCGCCCGACGAGAGCGACACGTTCGTGCGCGCCGATGGAGATGTCGATGCCGTGCAGCACGCGAGCAGCGCCATAACCGGAGTGAACCCCCTCGAAAGCCAGCAGTTCGCTCATGCCGCGCTCCCCAGATAGGCTGTGACGACCTCGGGATGTTGCTGGATCTCCTGCGGCGATCCCTCCGCCAGGACCTTGCCGAGATGCAGGACCGTGATGTGCTCGCAGATGCCGAAGACGACGTCCATGTCATGCTCGACGATCAGGACGGTCACCCCCCATCGCTGTGTCAGGTCGCGCAACATCTCGGATATTTCCATCGATTCGTGCATGGTCAGGCCCGCGGCGGGCTCGTCGAGAAGCAGAACGCGCGGCCGGCCGATCAGCGCGAGCGCGAGATCGAGCCGCCGCTGATCGCCATAGGAGATGTCCGCGGCTCGCTGGCGGGCATAGGGCGCAAGGCCCAGTTCGCGCAGCACTTCGTCGACATTCGGCCGCTCCGCAAAGCGCGCCGCCAGGTCGAGCTGTTCCACGACACTGAGAGCGGGGAAAATATTCGTGCGCTGGAACGACCGAGCGAGCCCGCTTCGGCGCCGTTCCTGCACCGACAGCGAAGAGATGTCCTC
>CAZNMK010000065.1:0-4563 GCA_964574045.1 uncultured Roseovarius sp.
CGCTCGTGACACGCAACGGCCGGGTGTTCAAAGCCGAAACCCCGACCCGAAAAGGTGCGCCGGAGAACCCGCTCACGGCGGAGGAGATCCGGA
This sequence comes from uncultured Roseovarius sp., assembly GCA_964574045.1. Lineage (GTDB taxonomy): Bacteria > Pseudomonadota > Alphaproteobacteria > Rhodobacterales > Rhodobacteraceae > Roseovarius. The sequence goes on from CAZNMK010000065.1 coordinate 94, forward strand.
TAAAAGCCAAGTGCCTGATCGTGCGCGGAGGGGGCGACAGCGAGGCCTGGATCGCATGGTGCGATGGTCTGAAAAAGGCGGCCTCCATCGAGCCGGGCACGCTGCCAATGTTGGGGGTAACGTGATATGGAGATCATTACAGCATTCACCGGTGACGGATGGATCGAGCCAGGCGACCAGCCTATCCCGGTTCTCGACAAGTATTCCGGCGCGTGTATCGCCGAGCTTCACGAGTCGTCGCCAGAGGTCGTTGAACGATTGATCGGGCGGGCCTGTGCCGCTTTCGCGGGTCCGCCGATCCCGCTGGCCGACCGAATTGCCATACTGGATCGGACCGCCCGCGGCGTAGAGGCGCGGTCCGATGAGTTGACTGACGTGATCTGCGCCGAAAGCGGGCAGACTCTGACAGAGGCCCGAAAGGAGGTCGAGCGTGCGGCCCGCACGCTGCGCACAACCGCCATGGAGGCCGTTCGCATCGAAGAGCACATGGTCCCCGTCAGGGGGATGCCGGGAGGCGCGGGCAAGCTGGGCTATATGCGCCGCCATCCTATGGGCCTCGTCTGCGCGATCACCGCGTTCAACTCGCCGCTTAACACGCCCGTACACAAGATTGCGCCAGCCCTTGCCGCGGGCAACGCGGTTCTGCTGAAGGCACCCGCGATGACGCCCGTCGCCTCGTCGATTCTTTGCGAGGTATTCGCCGAGGCGGGCTTGCCGCCCGGTTGGCTGGTCTCGGTCACGGGTGGAGGAAGGACAGTAGGGGAGCAGATTCTCAGCGACCCGCGACCCGCATTCTATCATTTCACCGGTTCTACCGAGATCGGACGTCACATCGCGCACACGATTGGGCTGCGGCGATCCTCGCTCGAATTGGGGTCGATCGCGGCGACGCTGGTCGACGAAGGAGTCGATGTCGATGCGGTCGCCTCTGACATAGTCCGGGGCTCCTTCGCCAAGGCGGGGCAGGTTTGCACGTCGACCCAAATCGTTCTGGCCCACCGTGCTGTGTATGACGACATTCTGGATGCCGTTGCCGAGCGCGCGGCCACGATGGCTGCGGGCGACCCGCGTGAGCCTTCGACCAGGATCGGACCGATGATTTCCGATGCCGAGGCAACCCGCGTGGAATGCTGGGTCTCCGCCGCGGTGAACGGTGGGGCCCGACAGCACTGCGGCGGCGAACGCGATGGTCCGGTCGTGGCGGCGACGGTGCTCTCGGGTGTGCGCCCCGATGACGAATTGATTCGGTGCGAGGTATTCGGTCCGGTCGTTAGTGTGCTGCCGGTTCGTGACCTCGGTGAGGCCGCGCGATTCTACAACGCGTTACCCTACGGCCTCGCAGTCGGGGTTTTCACAAACGATCTACACCGCGCTTTCGCGGCCAGTGAAACGTTGCGCGCGGGAACCATACATGTCAACTCGGCCTCCTCCTCGCGCCTCGACGCGATGCCCTTCGGCGGTGTCCGCGAAAGCGGCCACGGCAAAGAGGGACCGCGCTATGCCATCGAGGAAATGACGGAGGAGCGACTCGTGCTTTGGCACGGTGTCTGCTCCTAGGAGCGCAGATGAGTTCCATCGGGGTCATAGGGGGCGAGGATGCTGCCTGTGGCCGGAACGCGCGTATCGCTGATTTCGACCTCGTATTCCGCACCTTCGAGCGCCGCCGATGACATGTCACCATCAAAGATCGTGGCGAGGCCCACGGAACAGCCGAGGTACTCGGAATGTGCGGCGGAGGTGATCTCGCCCACAAGCGAACCATCGCGATAGACGGGGTGATGCCCCAGCGGCCAGCAGCCTCTCTCGAAGGTGATTGAAGTAAGGCGGTGCCGCAGGCCGTCTTGCCGCTGCTTTTCAAGCGCGGTGCGCCCGACGAAGTCCTTGGACCAATCGAGGGCGAAGCCAAGCCCGGCTTCGAGCGGCGTGTCGGTCGGGCCGATGTCATGGCCCCAGCTCCGGAATCCTTTCTCGATCCGGCAGGTGTTGAGCGCAAGGGAACCCGCTGGCCGAATGTCGGGCCGGGCCGCAACAAGCGTTTTCCACAAGAGCGGCAAGCACTCGGTGGCGGCATGAAGCTCCCATCCGATCTCGCCGGCGAACGACATGCGCACCGCCAGAACTCGGGTTGCGCCGACCTCGATCTCGCGGGCCATGCCGAAGGGAAATGCCGCCGTGGAGAGATCCGAAGGAGTTAGCGGTTGCAGCACCGCCCGCGCCTCCGGGCCGGTCAGGAGCAAGGTCCCGAGCCCGGACGTGATGTCCGTCACCGTCACGAACGCATCGCCGATCGCGCGGCGCACGTGATCGGCGTCCTGCGTTACCTGTGCCGTGCCGGTGATCATGAGGAAACTGTCATCGGCTTCGCGGAGAACCGTCAGGTCCGAGACCATGCCTCCGGAGTCGTTCAGCATCGCGGTGTAGTTCGCGCGTTCGATGCGATTGATGTCCCCGGCGCAAAGCCGGCCAAGAACGCCCGCTGCGTCGCGTCCCTGCACCCGGATTTTTCCGAAGGAAGATAGCTCGAAGAGCGCAACGCCGGTGCGCACTGCTGCGCATTCACGGTCCACAGCGTCCTGCCAGACCGGACGGCCGTGGCGAAGCGCTACACCCGTTTCCACGAGGTTCTTGTCGAACCATTGTGGTTTTTCCCACCCTGAGCGCGCGGCGAAGTAGGCCCCTGCCTCGGCCAGGCGGTCATGTACGGCCGAGCGCCTGAGGTCACGGGCCGTCTGCATCTCGCGGCCCGGGTAGCGGACCGAGAAATGATGTGACAGAACCTCAGGAATGCGATCGCGAAGGGCGGCGATCGTGTCCATCGCGGCCGGGAAGCGCCTGATGTCACAGGATGACAGGTCGAAGGGCGCCGCGCCAGAGACGATCCAGTCGGCCAGCGCGGCGCCTGCCCCACCGCCAAGAGCGATGCCCGACGAATTCATTCCGCAGCAGAACCAGAATCCCGCAAGCCCCGGCGCTTCTCCCAAGAGCGGTGCATTGTCGTGCGTGAAGCTCTCGGGTCCGTTCAGCAGCATCTTTACCCCCGCGGTCTCGAGCGCGGGAATGCGATGGATCGCACCTTCGAGCATCGGACCGAAATGGTCCCAGTCCTCGTTAAGTAGGATGTATGAGGCGTCTTTTGGCAGGTTCTCGACCGGGAGAGGCTTCGGGTTCGGCTCAAAGCAGCCGACCAACAGCCCGCCTACTTCTTCGCGGACGTAAAGATGCGCGTCACCGTCGCGGAAAAGCGGCAGATCGGGCGTAACCCAGTCCATCGGCTCGGTCAGCATGTAGAAATGCTCGCAAGCGAAAAGAGGCGCGCGCAGTCCAGCCATGGCAGCGATCTGGCGCCCCCAGAGCCCCGCGCAGTTCACCACGACAGGGGTCTCGATACGTCCGCGAGACGTTTCGACGCCTGAGATACGGCCGTTTTGCCGGGTGATACCGGTGACGGAGCAGTGCTCGACCACGATGGCACCGCGCGCCTTGGCTCCCTTGGCGAGAGCATGGCAAATGTTGGTCGGATCGGCACGACCCACAGACGGCGTCCAAAGCGCGGCAATGATGTCGTCGTTGCGCATCGCAGGGTAGCGCACGGCAATGTCCGAGCGCGCCGCCCACTGAACCTCCACGCCGAAGGCGCGCGACAGAGTGATCGTGTGACGCAGTTCCTCCAGCCGGTCGGCGTTGCAGGCTATATTGAAATGGCCGTTGCGCCTCTGGCCGGTGTCGATCGCTGTCTCGACCTTCAGTTCATCGTAGAAGCGCGCAGAGTACTTCGCCATGCGGGTTTGCGCATGGGTGCCACGGAGTTGGCTGACCAGAGCCGCGGAATGCCAGGTCGTACCCGATGACAGCTCGTTCTTCTCCAGAAGGACAACGTCGCGCCATCCAGCGCGTGCTAGATGATAAAGCACCGACAGCCCGACAATGCCGCCGCCGATGACAACGGCCGGAGCGGCGGATGGAATATGTGGCGGGGTCATTCGTACCAATCCCTCTTGCGTGCTGGCACGTATCTTGCAGGTGTGCGAGCGTCTGCGGAACAGGCCTCGGGGGAATAGCTGATATTCGCCCGTGGGGCCTTCGTTGAAAGGGCGACCTGCCGCATCATGGGCGCGATCCCTCTAGCGGAGGCCCCATGGACGACTTCCCGATGAACAACGCCGACCTCTTCGCCGCCGCGCGAGCTTTCATGCCAGGCGGTATCAGCCACCGCTACCGCTGGAAGGTTCCGCATCCGATCTATGTCGATCGGGCACAAGGCGCATACAAATGGGATGTCGAGGGGCGGCGCTACATAGATTACAAGATGGGCTCGGCCAGCCAGATGCTCGGCCATTGCCACCCCGACATTACAGCCGCATTGCAGGATCAGGCCGGTCGTCTTCTGCTTGCCGCCGATTGTCATCCGCTCGAGGTACAGTGGGCCCGGCAGGTCTGCGAGATGATTCCGGGGATCGATAGTGTCCGTTT
>CAZNMK010000065.1:4573-10198 GCA_964574045.1 uncultured Roseovarius sp.
CTCGCGATTCGCGTCGCGCGTGCCTTTACTGGGCGGGAGCGGGTTCTCCGCGTCGATGCCCATTATCACGGCTGGCACGATTATACGATGCGCGGCACGACAGCGGGCCGCAACACGCCCGCCACTCTCGGAGTGCCGCAGGCTGTCGAGGACCTGACCCTCGTCTGCGGGGCAAAAAGAGAGAGCATAGATCGCGCCGTGGCGGACACGCCGGACCTCGCAGCGATCATCGTGGAGGCATCCGGAGCTTCCTTCGGTTCAGTGCCGATGGGTGAAGACGCACTGCATGCCGCGCGGGCGGCAGCCGACCGTTGCGGTGCGATATTCATTCTCGACGAGGTCATCACCGGGTTTCGCTGGTCGCCGGGCGGCCGGCAGAAGCTCGCCGGCGTCCGGCCCGACCTCACGACGCTTGCCAAGATCGCCACTGGCGGAATGCCGGGAGGCGTTCTCGGCGGTCGGGAAGACATCATGGCGACACTCGACCCCTCAGTTGAGATCCGCGGCATGAAGCCCGCCGTGCTTCACCAGGGCACGTTCAATGGCGCACCCATCGTCGCGGCAGCAGCGGTCGTCATGCTGGGCCACCTCGCAGACGGTGCGCCGCAAGCCCACGCCGACCGCATCGCGACCATGCTTCGAGACGGCATCACCGAATTGATGAAGAAACGAGGCATCTCGGGTGTCTGCTATGGCGACAGCTCGACCTTCCATCTCTATTTCGGCGATGCCTTCGACGGTTCGAACGAGGTTCCCGCCGCGGTCTTGCGCGGCTTCGACCCGGGCCGCGCAGCGGCACTCAACCGGGCGCTGAACGCGAACGGTGTGGATTTGATGTCGGCGATGAGTGGCGTAACCTCCGCGGCACATACGGAAACGGACGCGGAGGAAACCCTTTCCGCGTTTGATACCGCGCTGGGGCAACTGCAGGACGAGGGTTACTTCACCTGAGCGGCACCCAGCTGCTGTCAGTCCAGGCGCCCGACGCGGGTGCGCAACGTTCCTGAAAGATGGCCGAGATACAGTCCGCTACAGAGTAGACGTCGGAAGATACGCCCGAGCGTAGGCTGGCCGCGACTTGCAGGGTCATGTTCAAGGGCTCCGGCCCGATGCAGCGGGTCGAGAGCCCCTTGGCGCCTCTTCCTTCCACCGCGGAAAGGGGTAAGACGCTTATCCCCTCGCCCTTTCCCACGAGGGTAAGGATGAGAGGCAGCGAATCTATGGCATGGCGGAAAGTCAACGCCATGCCGCGCGCCTCGGCCTCCCGCGACAGGAGGGAGCGGACGCGGCTTGGTGGATCAAAAGTCAGGATCGGGTTTCGGGAAAGCATCTCGAAGGTCGCAGGCTCGCTTGATGCCCCGGCCGACTCTGACCGAATCACCAGGTTCATTCCCTGCGTCAGCTCGCCCAGAAGTTCCGCGTGCGGTCCAATCGAGATGTCATACGCGAGTGCGATGTCGATGTTTCCGCCTCGGAGCATCGCGTGGATCTGCTGGCTGTAGCCCTCGATCAGTCGGATCTCGGCAAATGGAGTATCGTGCTGGATGCGTGTGACAAAGGCGGCGAGGATCTCGGGTCCGAGCAGCGGAGTTGCCCCGATGGCGATTGTCCGCAGACGGGAAGGCGCGGCCGTAACCGCCGCGCGCGCATCGGCGAGTTGTGTTTCGATGCCTGACAGGCGTTCGAAAAGCTCGGCCCCCTGCGGTGTAAGCCGTACGCCGCGCCCATCGCGAATAAGAAGAAGTACGCCAAGGGCATCCTCCAGTTGCCGAACCTGTTTCGACAGGGCCGGCTGGCTGACGTTCATAGCCGTCGCTGCACGGCTGAAGCTGCCGGTCGCGCAAACCGCGCAGAAATACCTGATTTGCCGCAAATCCATGACGGCAAACTAGCGGTACGAACGGTTGCGTTACAAGCGCCCTCGAAACGGAACCGGCCGCGGCTCGCGATTGCGCCCGGCGCGAACGCGCTCGCGCGTTGCCGCGCGCTGCTGGTCGACGAATGCCTGGGGCATCTCGCGGGCCAATTCTTCGATTCGCAGCCACTCGGCCCGAGGCACGAGGCTTCCGGCATCCGCAAGCCCTTGATGGCGTGCCCATACATAGTATTTCTTTTGCATCTGGTGGGTCTGATAGACGCTCATCATGTCCGGCGAGACATCCCATTCCTCGGTGACGTAGCCCGCTTTGACTGCCGCTTCGTAAAGCTCCTGTCCTGCACATGTGCGGATCACAACGGCATTCGTCCCGGGGTCTGTCTTGCTGTCGGCGGCATTAGGCGAGCCCCCGATCCAAGTGTCGCTGGCCGCAAGGTCGGCCAGCTCACCGATCCCGTCAGGGCAGACCTTGCAGCGCCACGGCAGGTGCCAACCGCCTTTGCCGTCGCCCCAGAGATCGAGATAAGTATAGTCCTCCGTTCGCTTAGAGCTTGAGACGGAAGTCGGTCCCGGACAGCCACGTCCGCGATAGCGAAGCGCGGTGAGATCCTCCCGGCGGAAACCGCGCTCGGTGAGGAATTCGTCCATCCCTTCGGGCGGCATGAAGCCGCCGCAGACCGGAGTCAGCCAGTAGCGCACAAGTTCGCGCACACGAGGATCCGTTTCGCCGAAAGCTTTCGCAGCCGAGATATCGCACGGCTTTCCGATGAAGGCGAAAGCTTTGCCCAGATCGAGCGCATCGCAGAAGCCGGCCAGCATTGCGGTGGGGCCATAGCGCGACCCTGCGGCGGCGCGCACGTCTTCGGGCGATCTGCTGAGATGTCGCTCGCCGAAGGTCGGTTCGCTGCGCGATGCCTTGACGTGATACACGAAATCAACTTGTCCGCTTTCCAACAAGAACAGCGTCAGTGCAGTCAGGACTCCGCCGGTCGCCCCCTCGAACCGGGCATCTGGGTCGGCTGCGTGGCAACGCACCGCGCGCCGCCATGGACCCCAGACGTTGTCGGATTTGGTGCCCGGCTCAAGCCCGGCGGGGTCGACGCCGAGTACGCGCGTGCCGGGACAGCACCGGTAGATCTCGTCTACCGCCTCGTGGGTCAGCCCGCGTTGGAGGACGGGGCGAAGATTGTGTTCCTCGGTCTCCACCACCTGAATCACGTTTTTGCCCGTTATGTCTTCGCAAAGGCCGCAACCGATGCACAGACCATCGGTGATGATTTTGAGAAGGCGGTCTTCGGGGCTGAGCTTCTTAGTCATCGTTGTCCTTTCAGTGCGCCAGGTGCCGCGCCATACGGCCATTCGCGGGATTTCCGGCCGAAGTTAGAGCATCGATCGACGGCGCGAGGCCAGAAGCGAGGTTATGGGGGTAAAACGTCTTTTCCCATGGCTGCCTGACCAAGGGACTTGCCCTTCCTGTCCCGCGCGCGTTCCTATCTACGAATGTGCGTCAATGGGAGGCAGGACGTGAACCAACAGATCCAGCGCGGCTTGCCGGATGCGCTGTTGCGATCCAGTCTATGCGGCGGTCGCCAACGAGATCCCGAGCACCATTGCGTTCGAGCGCACCGTCGGTGCTTTACCTTCGATATTCTGGTTCTCGACGGTTTTGGCCTTACGGAGATGGCGGAAGTCGTGGATTGTCTCCATCTTCTCCGCGAGCTGTCCCACCATGTCCGTGTGAACGTGAACCTGGTTTCGCCACAGGGCGGGAGCTGCGCTGGCAGCCTGTCCTCGGTCTCGGTAGTGACCGAGAAGGCAGCCGACCTGTCAGGTCCAGGCGCGATGATCCTGCTGGGTTCGGTTCGGGCCCATGAATTCGGCGCCGAGCTCGGCCGGCTCTGGACGCAAGCACGGCGACAGGGCCGCCATGTGATCGCTTTGGGCGAAACGGTGCCTGTATTGAAGCAACGTGGCTGCTTTAAATCTGATACTGTCTGCGTTCACTGGACTGATCAAATCCTGCAGGAAGGACGATGGGCAGATGAAATCAGCAACGAGACGATCTTCCATGCAACAAAGGGCTATACGACCTGCGCGGGTCGGAGTTCGGCCGTCCATGCCGTCCTGAACTTCGTCGAACGGGAATTCGGCCGGCAGATGGTGAACCGGCTTGCCGAGCACCTTCTCATTGGAGACGTCCGATCTACGAACGCTCATCAGCGTTTCTCGGTGCAGGAGCGGTATTCGGTGGATGAGCCACGTCTCGTGCGGATGCTGGAGATCATGGAAAGTGAGCTAGAGAACAGGCTTGCGATCGGAAGCATCCCCCCACGCCTGGGGATCAGCAATCGCCAAATGGAGCGACTAAGTCGACTGCATTTCGGGGTTTCTCCGTTTCGAATGCTCGAGGGAATACGAATGAGAAAGGCTCGATGGCTGGTTGAGAAGACAGCGACCCCGATGATCGAGATATCCATCATCTGCGGATTTTCGGCGTCCGCACAGTTTTCCAAGGCCTTCAAGCGTCATTTCGGCGTCCGACCTAGCGAACTTCGCCGTGTCTCTCAGAGACCGAAGCAGCATCACACCGTGTCCGAGTACCCCCCGCCCGCGGCGAGACTGGGACGTGCAGCATGATGAACAGGCAACGAAAAGGTCCACCGACCGGGGGAACCGCAGCGATGCAGGCAGAGGACTATGACGCCCTTGTCGCGCCGCGCAGTGTCGCGTTGATCGGGGTTTCCGGTAACGAAAACAAGCTCACCGCACGTCCACTGAGATACCTCCGGCAGCACGGCTTCAAGGGCAACGTGTTCCCGGTCAATCCCGGCCAAAACAATATCGCTGGGTATCCCTGTTTTGCCGACATCCGGGACCTTCCGGAAGTGCCGGAGCACGTCTACGTCTTGCTCGACAGCGAGCCCGCCTTGAACGCAGTCGAGATTTGCGGCGAGATCGGCGCGCGCTGTGTCAGCGTTCTGGCCGACGGTTTCGCCGAAGCCGGGCCGGCAGGGCAGGCCCGGCAGGCGCGTCTCGTTGAAATCGCGCGCCGACACGACATGCTTCTCATCGGACCGAATTCCACCGGTGTCGTGAATACCCGGACCGGTTTCGTATGCACCACCAATGCTGCCTTCGTTGCGGACCGCCTACCCGAGGGCCGCTTCAGTGTCCTGTCGCAAAGCGGATCGATCATAGGTGCAATGCTCTCGCGGGCGGCTGCGGTCGGCTTGGGCTTCGGCACCTATGTGTCGCTTGGCAACGAGGCACTGGCCGACGTAGGCACTGTTGGTCAGATGATGGTCGACAATCCTGAGGTCGACGGGATCGTGCTATTCCTCGAAACGATCCGCGACCGACCGGCCTTCATTTCTTTCGCGGAGGCGGCGCACCGCGCCGGCAAACCAGTGATCGCCTATCTCGTTGGACGGTCGGATGCGGGCAAGGCGCTGGCCGCGTCACATACCGGCGCAATGACGGGGGGCGGCCAAGCGATCGAGACGTTTCTGAAGGCCCACGGCATCCTGACGGTCGATGCGTTCGAGACATTGGCCGAGCTTGCCAATGCTCTGTGTCTCCGACCCCGCCTGAACGGGCGGCCAAGGCACGCTACGGTCGTAACGACGACGGGCGGTGGCGGCGGAATGGTCTATGACAAAATCGGTTTGCGAGGTGTCTCGCTCGCGCCGATGTCGGCGGCCTCGCGTCAGGCGATTCGTGACCAGGGGACCGAGATCAAGGATGGGCCG
>CAZNMK010000066.1:0-2383 GCA_964574045.1 uncultured Roseovarius sp.
TCAGCGAGGCGTCGCCGCTCGTGAGGCTCAGCCGCTCGAAGACAAGCGGCGCACCGGGCTGCCAGGCGAGCGTCGCCGCCCCCTGTGGATCGGGGCCGAGCGCCCGCGCCAGCGCCGGGTCGGCATGGCTGGCGCGCCGGGCGGCGAACACGACGCCGGCGTTCAGGCGATGGGGGCTGCCCCGGGCGATGGTGCCCTCGGCCCCCAGCCTCGCCTCGCCGATGGCGAAGGGGCCGGCCTCCAGCCCCTCGAGCCGCAGATCGGCCTGCCAGGCCTCGTCCGCCGCGGCGTCGTAGCTGGCCGAGAGGTTGGCCGAATCGATGAATGTCTCCGGCCCCGCCACCGGCAGGCGCATCCGCCCCTCGCCGCCCAGCCGGCCGCCGAGATCGAAGCGTTCGGGCCAGCCGTCCGCGCCCAGCGCCAGCGTGCCGGCGATCTCCATCCCGCCGGTTTCGAGCGCGAGGCTGTCGATGCGGGTGCGCCCGTCCGCCAGCGTCTGCCCCGCAAGCGCGAGCGTGGCGCTCTCGCCGAAGAAGGGGTGCAGGTCCGCCTCCACCAGCGACCTGAGGTCGCCGGTCAGATCGGCGCCGAAGCGGTAGCCGCCCGGTGCGTCCGCGCCCGTTTCGTCGAGCGCGGCGATGCGCACCGCGCCGCCGAGCCGCCGCGCCCCGTCCGACGAGAGCGCGACCTGCGCCTCGAAATCCGAAAGCGGCGCCTCGCCCGCGACCCTGAGCCGCAGCGCCGGGGCGCCGGGGATGCGCAGCGTGCGCGCCACCAGCCCGCCCGCCGCCTCGTCGAAATCGAGATCGATGCGCAGCACGCGGCTGGCGTTGTCGAACCCCGCATCGAGCGTCAGGCTGTCGCCGCGCCCGGCCCGGCGGATCGCGAGCGCGGCCTCGCCGGCGCCGCCGGCGAGCTCCAGCCGCCCCTCGACCGACAGCGTCGCTGCTTCGCCCAGCACGGCCTCGCCCAGTTCGACCGCCCCGGCGTCGATCTTTCCCACCGACACCGACACCGGCAGTTCGGGCAGGGCAAAGCCGCGCGCCTCGGCATCCCCTGGCGCCAGCCGGTCGCGCGGCGCGGGCAGACGGTCGAGCGTGATCGCGGCCGCCGACAGCTCGTTCACCTCCAGCCGCCCGCGCAGCAGCGCCGCGCGCGACCAGTCGAGCGTCGCCTCCTCGATCGTGAGCCAAATGCCGTCATCGTCGGCGATGGTCATCCGCTGCAGGGTCGCGCGCGACGACAGCGCGCCGCGAAAGCCGGTGATCGTCACCGCGCGCCCGGCGCCGGACAGAAGCGCTTCGAGCTGATCTTCGAGAAAGGTCTTGTCGGCCTCGGCCTGCGTGTCCGCATCCTGCGCCGCCGCCGGCAGGGCGGCGAGGGCCAAGAGGGCGATGATGCGCACAAGCCGCATCAGAATGCCTGCCCGATGCCGATGTAGAGCTCGAATTCGCTGCCCGCGCTGTTGTCGAGCGGGGTGGCGATGTCCACCCGGACCGGCCCCAGCCCGGTGTCGTAGCGCACGCCGAAACCGGCGCCGTAGTGACTGTCGCGCACGCCGTCCCACCAGCTGCCCGCCCCGACGAAGCCGCCGTCGGCGAAACCCACCACCGACCAAGGACCGCTGAGGTCGGCGCGCAGCTCGGCCGACAGCGCGGAAAAGGACCGCCCGCCCACCTGCCGCCCGCCAGGCAGGTCGATGCCCAGCGACTTGTAGGACTGCCCGCGCACCGTGCCGGCCCCGCCCGAGAAGAACAGCATCTCCGGCGGCACCTGGGTCAGGCTGGCGCCGTTGACGGTGCCGAGCTGGGCGCGCGTGGCCAGTACCAGCCCGCCATCCCGCGTCAGGCTGATATACTGCCGCGCATCGAGATAAAGCCGCGCCCCCAGCCCGCCGCCGCCGATCCCGACAAAGGGGGTCACGTCGAGGTCGATATAGACGCCCTGCCGGGCATTGAGATCGTCGTCGCGGGTATCCCAGGTCAGCCGCGCGGGAAAGAGCACGTGCTCCAGCCGGCGCGAGCCGAGATCGTCGTCGATGTCGGAATACTGATAGGCGATCCCGGCCTCGCCCGTCAGGGTGTCGGAAAAGATGTGGCTCAGCCCGCCGCCCAGCCGGACGCTGCGTTCGCGGTAGTCGGGTTCGTCCTTTTCCTGCGCCCGCGCCGACAGGAAAAGCCCGGTGTCGGAGGTGAACGTCGCCGGGCGGTCGAACCGGGCCGATAGCACGTAGTCGATACCGCCCGAATCGCCGCCGATGCCGCCCACTTCGGCGTCGATGCGCAGGCGTTCGGCCCCGCCCATCAGGTTGCGGTGCAGCCAGAAGCCCGAAAGCGTCAGCCCCTCGAGCGACGAAAGCTCCGCGCCGAAGCCGAAGCGGCGC
>CAZNMK010000066.1:2393-2772 GCA_964574045.1 uncultured Roseovarius sp.
GTCGGGTGTGTGCTCGAGGACGTCGAGGGCCGTGACGATGTCGAGCGTGCCGTCCGGGCCGGGGGTTTCGGCCTCGTCCAGCACCACGGACGAGAACGCGCCGGTGCGGCGCAACCGCCGGCTGGCTTCGCGCACCTCGTCCGGATGATAGACCTCGCCCGTGGGCAGCCCGGCGATGGCGCGCACGCGCCCGGGGCGCACCTTGCCGGGCCGGGCCACGACCAGCTGGCCGAAACGCAGCCGCGGGCCGGGGGCCAGCGTTATGTCGGCGGCCAGCCGGGCGCCGCGATGATCGGCGACCAGCCGCTGGGCCGCGATCGCCACCTTGGCATGGCCGGCCTCGCGCCAGCCCCGTCCCGCGGCCGCCGTGGCCTTGCCG
>CAZNMK010000066.1:2782-7021 GCA_964574045.1 uncultured Roseovarius sp.
GTTTCGCTGAAGGCCGGCCAGCCGGGGCGAAACCCCTCGGGCAGCCGGGTGCCCGGCGCCAGCGGCGCGATCCGGGTTTGCGAAAAGGTGAAGAGCGGCCCGGGCTCGACCCGGATGGCGATGCGCCCGATCCGGGCCGGCGCGGCAAAGGCGGGCATGTCGGCGGCCTCGCGCCCGTCGACGCGGATGCTGACCACGCCGCCATAGCGCCCGACCTCGTATAGCGCGCCCACCATGCGGGCATAGTCGGCGCGCGCGGCGGCCAGCAGATCCTGCGCGGTGGCGTGCTCGCGCGCGGCGGTCTCGACGCTGAGCGAGGCGTCGCGCAGATGCCCGCCCAGCCCTTGCGCATCGGCGGGCAGCGCGATCGTCACCTCCGCCGCCGCCACGGCCCGGACGCCACCCAGCAGCGCCAGGGCCAGGAGCACCGACAGGAGGGGTCTGAAATGGTTCAACCGAACGCTCCGATCCTCGTTCCATCTATCCCATCCGGGGCCGCGCTTGGCCATACCCTTTCCGTCGCGGCGCGCCCGGTGGCCGGGGTCTTGCCGATGCCCTGCCATTGATGCCCGCCGGGCGGGGACAACGGGGCAGGCGGGATTGCCAAAGCCCGCCTGCCTGCCTAACAAATGGGGCGACAAGCGGAAGGGGCAAAGGATGAAACTGCTGCGATACGGGCCCGCGGGCGCCGAAAAGACCGGAATGCTGGATGCCGCGGGCCAGGTGCGCGATCTGTCCGCCCATGTGCCCGATCTGGCGGGCGATGCGGTGTCGCCGGCGGCGCTCGATGCGCTGCGCGCACTCGATCCCGAAACCCTGCCGCAGGTCGCGGTGCCGGGACGCATCGGGCCGTGCCTCGCGCGGGTGCCGAACTTCTACTGTGTCGGGCTGAACTATGCCCGTCACGCCGCCGAGACCGGGTCGAAACCGCCGCCCGAGCCGATCCTCTTTTCCAAGGCCAGCTCGGCCCTGTCGGGCCCCGACGACCCGGTGATCGTTCCACGCAACTCGGTCAAGACCGACTGGGAGGTCGAGCTGGGCGTGGTGATCGGGCGCGAGGCGCTTTACGTCGCGCAGGCCGAGGCGCTGGATTGCGTTGCCGGCTACTGCGTCGTCAACGATGTCTCGGAACGCGAATTCCAGATCGAGCGCAAGGGCCAGTGGATCAAGGGCAAATCCGCCCCCAGCTTCGGCCCCGTCGGCCCGTGGCTGGTGACGGCGGACGAGGTGCCCGACCCGCAGGCGCTGGCGCTCTCGCTCAGCCTCAACGGCGAGGTTATGCAAAGCTCGGGCACGCACGACATGATCTTTTCGGTGGCCGAGATCATCTCCTACATGAGCCGCTTCATGCGCCTGCTGCCCGGCGACGTCATCGCCACCGGCACGCCCGAGGGGGTGGGCATGGGCCGCGATCCGCAGCGTTTCCTGCGCCCCGGCGACGCGATGGAGCTGACGGTCGAGGGGCTGGGCACCCAGCGCCAACAGGTCGTCGCCGCCGGCTGAGGCGGTCAGCCCGCGCCGGACCGCGCCCTGAAACCGCGCCGCGTCAGCACCGGCCACAGCCGGGCGGCCAGGCGCGCGGCCGGGTCGCCCGGCCCGTCCAGCAGGTCGGCCAGCCGGCAATGCAGGGCCGAATCGAAGCGGGCGTTGTGTCCCAGCCCGTCGCTGAGGCGCTGCGCCGCCGCCACCGCCGGCGCGAGCGCGATGTCGGTCAGGATCAGCGCATGCGCCAGGCAGGCATCGCCGCGCCAGCGCTGGGCGGTCCCCACGAGCTTGCGGCCATCGACGGCGAGGTTGTAGTCGCCATCGCAAAAGCTGCCCTTCACCGGCATCGCGGCGGCGGCGATGCCCAGCTCCGCCAGCGCCTCGGACAGCGGGTCGCAGATGGCGCCATAGCTTGCCCGGATCGTGCGCGCGCGGCCCGGCCCGGCACGAAAGGCCAGCGCGAGGTTCACCACCCCCGGCCCCTGCGGGGTGATGCCGCCGCCGGTCCTGCGCGTGGCGACCGGCCAGCCCGCCGCCGCGCAGGCCGCCGCCGCGTCGCCGAACCCGGGCGCGCGTGAAAACCGTTCGGGCAGGACAAGGCCGGGTTCCGCCGCCTGCCACAGGAACGCCGCCGGGCCGCTGTTGCCGGCGGCCACGTCCGCGAGCATGGCCATCTCGGCATCGAGCCCGGCCGTGGCCGTGCGGTACAGGGTCGGGGTCGGGTCGGGCAGCGCGGATGCCTCCGATGCGGGCGATGCGGCGGCAGTTAAGGGCGGGGGCGGGGTGGCGTCAAGCGGACGGGACCGGCTGCGCCCGCTTGCCGCTCTACCGGCGGGCGGCTAGCCTGCAGCGCATGTGCAACCTCTATTCCAGCCTGACGACGCAAGAGGCGATGCGCCGGCTCTTCGACGTGACGCCGGGGCACGACCGGCTGGGGAACTTCGCCCCCCTGCCGGCGGTCTTTCCGCGCCACCGGGCGCCGGTGGTGCGGCTGGACGGCGACGGGGCGCGCGAACTGACGGCGATGCACTGGGGTTTCCTGCTGCCGCAGCGGTCGAAAAGAACCGGCGAGCCGATCCTGCCCAAGGCGGTGAACAACGCCCGCGACGACAAGCTTGCGACCTCGCCATTCTGGCGGGAGAGCTTTGAAACCCGGCGCTGCCTGGTGCCTGCGACCGCCTTTGCCGAGGCCAGGGGCCGCAACCCCGCCACCTATTTCTGGTTCGGCCTGCCGGGCGACGAGGCCGACACGCGCCGGCCCTTTGCCTTTGCCGGGCTCTGGCGGCGGTTCCGGGGCGAATATCGCGGTGAGCTGGTCGAGATCGACACCCATACCGTGATCACCACCACGCCCAACGACCTGGTGCGCCCGATCCATCCCGACCGAATGCCGGCGATCCTGGACCCCAGCGACCATGACGCCTGGCTGACCGCACCCGCCGCAGAGGCCGCGCGCCTGCTGGGGCCTTTCCCGTCCAAGGCGATGTGCGTGGTCGCCAAGGGCGAAGGGCTGAGGGCCGATCCGGCGGGATGAGCATCCGATCCCGGTCTTGCCTTTGCGGGAAGAGGTGATAATATGTATGCACATATTATAGGACAAGGGGGCGATCGATCATGCCGGCGATCTGGGCGAAAGAGGCGCTGACGGCGCGGGGCTGGCAGCGCGACGTCGCCGTCACGCTGGATGCACAGGGGCGGATCGCCGATGTCGCCGCCGGTGTGCCGCACGCCGACGGGCAGGAACGCGCCGACATCCTGCTGCCCGCGCCGGTGAACGTTCACAGCCATGCCTTTCAGCGCGCCATGGCCGGCATGACCGAGGCGCGCGGCCCCGACGGGCGCGACAGTTTCTGGACCTGGCGGCAGTTGATGTTCCGCTTTCTCGACCGGCTGACCCCGGATCATGTCGAGGCGATCGCCGCGCTGGTGCAGATGGAGATGCTCGAGGCCGGCTATGCCACCAATGCCGAGTTCCATTACCTGCACCACCGCCCCGGCGGAGCGCCCTATGACGACATCGCCGAGATGAGCGCCCGCATTGCCGCCGCCGCCGCGCAGACGGGTATCGGGCTGACGCTGTTGCCGGTCCATTACCGTTTCGGCGGCTGCGACGGGCGGCCGCTCGGCCCCGGGCAGGTGCGTTTCGGCACCGACACGGAGGGTTTCGCGCGTCTGCACGAGGCGGCGGGTGCGACGCTGAGGGACCTGCCGGCCGATACCCGCCTCGGGGTGGCGCCGCACAGTCTGCGCGCGGTGGCGCCCGCCGATCTGCCCGCCATCGCCGCGCTGGCCGCGGGCGGCCCGGTGCACATGCATTTGGCCGAACAGGTGGCCGAGGTCGAAGAGGTCCACGCCGCCTGGGGCGCGCGCCCGGTGGAATGGCTGTTGCGGAATATCGAGGTCGACGGCCGCTGGTGCCTGATCCACTGCACCCAGATGCAGCCGGACGAGACCGCCCGGCTGGCGCATAGCGGGGCGGTGGCGGGGCTGTGCCCGATCACCGAAAGCAACCTCGGCGACGGCATATTCGACGGGGTGCGCTGGATGGGCGAGGGCGGGCGCATCGCCATCGGGTCGGACAGCAATATCCGCATCGCCCTGGCCGAGGAACTGCGCACGCTGGAATATTCGCAGCGCCTGCGCGACCGCAGCCGCGCCGCGCTGGCCACGGGCACGCAATCGACCGGGCGGCGGCTGTTCGAGGCCGCCGTGGCCGGCGGGGCGCGGGCCGCCGGGCGCGGCGCTGGCGCCCTC
>CAZNMK010000066.1:7031-10173 GCA_964574045.1 uncultured Roseovarius sp.
CTGGGCCGATCTGCTGGCGCTCGACGGCGGCGCGGTCGACCTGGCCGGGCGCGGCGGCGACGCGATTCTCGACGCCTTCGTCTTTGCCGGCGACGGGCGCATGGTCTCGGCCGTGTGGTCGGCCGGGCGGGCGGTGGTGCGCGAGGGCCGGCATGTCCGCCGGGACGAAATCCGCGGTCGTTATCTGCGCGCGATGGCCGATCTCGGGGATGCGCTGTGAGCGGCCCCGCCGCGAAAACCTGGCAGGCGATCGAAAGCGAGGTGCGCCGCCGCATCCACGCCCGCATCTGGGCGCCGGGCGACATGATCCCGAACGAACAGGACCTGGCCGACGAATTCGGCTGCGCCCGCGCAACCGTCAACCGGGCGCTGCGCAGCCTGTCCGAGGCCGGTCTGCTGCAACGCCGGCGCAAGGCCGGCACCCGCGTGGCGCTGCACCCGGTGCGCAAGGCGACGCTGAGCATTCCCATCATCCGCACGGAGATCGCCGCGCGCGGGCAGGTGCCGGGCTATCGCCGCCTGCTGCGTCGCGCCGGGGTGCCGCCCAAGGCGCTGATGCAACGGCTGGGGGCGGGCGATGGCGACGGTTTTCTGCGCGTCAAGGCGCTGCATACCGCCGACGGCGCGCCTTTCGCGTTCGAGGACCGCTGGATCAACCTGGCCGCGGTGCCCGATGCCGCCGGTCAGCCGTTCGACGAAATCAGCGCCAATGAATGGCTGGTGCGCAACGCCGCCTTTACCGATGGCGAGATTGCCTTTTTTGCCTGTGCCGCGTCGGACGAGGCGGCCGGCCACCTGCAATGCGATCCCGGCGCGGCGATATTCGCCATCGAGCGCATCACCCGCGACGGCGCCCGGCCGATCACCGTGGTCTGGCAGTATTTCCGTCCCGGGTTCCGGATGCAGACGACGCTCTGAATGCTCAGCCGCCTGACTCCCGCGTCGCCCAGGTGCTGTCTTCGGGCGTGGGCGGCAGTTCCTGCACGTTGGTACGGCGGAAGATCGCGACCTTGGCGAGAAACATCGCCGAGACCGGAGCGGTGA
This sequence comes from uncultured Roseovarius sp., assembly GCA_964574045.1. Classification (GTDB taxonomy): domain Bacteria; phylum Pseudomonadota; class Alphaproteobacteria; order Rhodobacterales; family Rhodobacteraceae; genus Roseovarius. Next base: position 8,076 of record CAZNMK010000066.1, read on the forward strand.
CAAAGAGAAACGCGGTGATCAGCAGCTCGTGGGTCGAACCCTCGCGCCAGATGAAGGCATAGCACATCGACGCGATCAGGATGCTTCCCACCCCCAGCGTGCCGGCCTTGGTCGGCGCATGCAGCCGCGACATCGGCGCATCGAGCTTGACCAGCCCCCACGAGCCGACCAGCGCGAACACCGCGCCGATCGCGATCAGCGCGCTGACCAGGATTTCGGCCGCGGGGGTCATTCGATCACGTCCCGGCGCAGCACGAAGCGGGCATAGGCCACGGTCGAGACGAAGCCCAGCATGGCAATGAGCAGCGCCGCCTCGAAATAGATCTGGGTCTGCCCGTAGATGCCGTAGAGCACGATCAGCGCCACCGAATTGATGGCGATTGTATCGAGCGCCAGTACCCGGTCGCCGGCGTCGGGTCCGATCAGCAGCCGCCACATCGCCAGCACGAGCGACAGCCCGACCGCGGTGAAGGCGAAATAGAGCGCGTAGGTGATCATTCGAAAATCTCCTTCAATCGGCGTTCGTAGCGGGTCTTGATGGTATCGCGCACGGCGTCGGGGTCGGGCGCGTCGAGCGCGTGCACCAGCAGCGCGTGCCCCTCGTCCGACAGGTCGGCCGAAACCGTGCCGGGGGTCAGCGTGATCGTGCCGGCGAGAACGGCGATGGCCTCGGGCCTGCGCAGATCGAGCGGAACCGCCACCCAGTTGGGCGACATGTCGGCGTTGCGCTTGAACACAACGATGATCGCCACCTGCACGTTTGCGACGATGATGTCCCAGATCACCACAGCTATATATTCCATCATTCTCAATGGCTTGCGCATCACCGGCCGCTGCGGCCAGTAGGCGGCGGTGAGGATCGGGATCACCGTGCCGAGGATCAGGCCGAACGCCGCGGTGCCCGCGCTGATCGCGTTGACCAGCAGGCACCAGACCAGCGTCAGCAGGAGTGTCAGCAGCGGGTGCGGAAAGAGGCGTCGGGCAAACTTGCTGGGCATGTCAGTGCGCCTCCTTCCCGGTGCCGTCGGCGGGGGCTTGGCCGTGCCCCGGGTCGTCGTCATGGCCGACCGCGCGTCCCGGCGTCCCGAGCACCACCGAGATATAGGGGCCGGGCGCGAAGAGCTGCGCCGCCGTCGCCGCGAAATTGCGCTGCAGCGGGCCGGCGAAGACGGTGACCGCAACGAGCAGCGCCAGGAGCGCGCCGATGGCGACCATCGGCAGGGCGGGCGTCGGGGCGGCGGTGTCCTGCGGCCGGGCCGGATCGGACGGTGCGCCGGGCGCCGCGGGCGCGGTGGCCTCGGGGGCGTGGGCCTTCCAGAAGATCGCGCTGCCGGCGCGGGAAAAGCCGATCACCGCGATCAGGCTGGTGCTCAGGACCACCGCCCAGACCCAGACCATGCGCGGATCCGTCATCGCCGCGTCGAGGATCAGCAGCTTGCCGACAAAGCCCGAGAGCGGCGGCAGCCCGGCCATGGCGATGGCGGCGGCAAAGAAGAACCCCGCCACCAGTCCGGCGCCCGGCAGGGGCGGGGCCGGGTCGTAGCCCAGCGCGTTGCCTGCGCGCCGTTCTTCGACCACGTCGACCAGCAGAAACAGCGCCGCCGTCGCCAGCGTCGAATGGACGCCGTAGTAGAGCGCCGCGGCTATACCCGCGGGCGTGAACACCGAGATCGCCGTCATCAGCATTCCCATCGAGCCGACGACGGCAAAGGCCACCAGCCCGTCGAGCCGGCGCGCGCCGAGAATGCCCAGCATGCCCAGCGTCAGCGTCAGCAGGGCGGCGGGCAGCAGCCAGGTGTCGAAAAGCCCCTGCGTGATCGCCAGGTCGGGCGGAAAGACCAGGGTGAAGAAGCGGATGATGGCGTAGGCGCCGACCTTGGTCATCACCGCGAAGAGCGCCGCCACCGGCCCCGGTGCGGCGGCATAGGCCGCCGGCAGCCAGAAATGCAGCGGCAGTATCGCCGCCTTGACCGCGAAGACCATCAGGAGCATCACCGCCGCCGTGCGGATGCCGGCGGTCTCGTCCGCCGGCAGGGCCGCGACGCGCTGTGCCAGGTCGGCCATGTTCAGCGTCCCGGTCTCGGCATAGACCGTGCCG
>CAZNMK010000067.1:0-2782 GCA_964574045.1 uncultured Roseovarius sp.
ATCGTCGTCAGCACATTCGGCCCTGCCGCGGCACACCTGATCGCCTGTGACATGAAATCCGTCAATCCCGGCCTGCGCTGGGTGGCGGACTATCGCGACCTCTGGAGCCAGCGACACACGGGCGATATTTCCGAAGCCGCGCGCAGAGAGATGCGCGAGGTCGAACTTGCCAGCGTCGGGGCGCATGCCGACCTGCTGACAACGATATCGGAAGATGCGGCGCGGCAACTGCGCGAGCTGACGGGCAAGACGGTTCTGACGTTTCGCAACGGGTTCGACTTCGACGAGGCCGAGGTCCGCCAGCGCCTGAAGACACCGGCGCAAAAGCCCGACGGACCCTTGCGGATCGTTTATACGGGGATGATCTACCAAGGCTACCGGGATCCTGCGCCGCTCTTAGATGCCCTGGCGCAATCGTTCGCGGCAGGGGAACTCGAAAGAGGGTCGGTGACAGTGGATTTCTATGGTGCGAGGGTGGAAGCGGCACAGGAACTGGCCCGAAATCCGGAATACGCACCGTTCATCCGTCTCATGGGTCACGTCCCGCGCGACACGGCGCTGGAGGCGCAGCGAGGCGCCGGGTTGCTGTTGCTGCTGGAAAGTTCCAAGCCAGAGGCGCGAGGCGTTCTTACGGGAAAGCTGTTCGAATACATCGCCGCCGGCCGACCCATTCTGTGCATCGGAAGCCGGCCGGAATACGAGATCGGCCAGCTTCTTTCCGCGACGGGAACGGGAGCGGTCTTTGGACCGGAGGATCATGCCGGGATAAGAGAGGCTGTCCTGACGACGATGAAGGGCGCGGGGCTATACGACAGCTATCGTCCCGACAGCCGGGAAATCCTGCGATATTCCCGAAAGCGGATAGCGGCTGACTTCCGGGATGTACTGCGATGCAGGCTTGCACGATCTTGACGGGCATGGTTTTGGAATAGCGTTTTGGAAAAACTGAACGGTTATCTCCTTTTGCTCGGCGCAGCATTGCTGCCCGTCTACGTGTTCGGATCGGGCGGCATCCAGCCGACGCATATGGTGCTTGCAACATTCTCGGTTCTCACGCTTCTGTCGGGTGGCATTCCCCTGACATTCTGGTCCATTTCTCTTCTGGCGGTAGTCCTACACTCCTTCGCGGTCGAGAGCGTCTATGCCGTGATGGGCGGCGAGCCGCGTTTTCTGATCAACAGCGTCTTCTTTCTGTACAATTTCATGCTGGCCGGGGCCATTTACCAGCATGTCCGGCGGCACGGACCGGCGGTACTGGTGCCCGGCATCCTGATCGCGACCGTGATCGCACTCGCGACCATCCTGGCAAGCGGCGTCGACCTGCGCGAGATGGGCGGAGAGGGCCGCGCAACCGGCACCTTCAACAACCCCAACCAGCTTGGCTATTTCTCGGTGTGTCTGCTGTCTCTCGCCTATCTGCTCTACCGGGACGGGCGTATGGGCTACTGGGTCACGGCAGCCGTCTTCGCCGTTTCCCTTTTTCTCGCGATTTCCTCGCTTTCCAAGGCGGCGATGATCGCGAATTTCGTCGTCATCGTGCTGGCGCTGAAACCGGCGGCATCGCGCAACGCGCTCATTGGCTGGTCGGTTGCTGCATTGGCGGGGATTTTGATACTTTTCCGACTGTATCAAAATGGCGCTTTCGACGAATTCCTGTTCATGGAGCGGCTGGCGAACATGGCCAATGAGCGTGACAGCTCGCTCGAATCCCGCGGGTATTTCGCATTTCTCGACGGCAACATCCTCCAGATCCTGTTCGGCCTCGGCACCCAGCGCGTGAACGAGATCGTCGGGCACGAGGTGCATTCGACGCTCGGCAGCGTCCTGAACAACTACGGTCTGATCGGGTTGTTGCTCTTTTCCGCCGCGCTGGTCGCATGGGGACTGCGGCTGTGGCGTGCCTATGGCTTTACGGGTTTCTTTTGCCTCACGGCGCCGTCGATGCTCTATGGCATCACCCATAACGGAACGCGCTTCACTATTTTCTGGCTGTTGTTCGCGGCATCCCTGGCCCTGTCCGAGCGCATGCGCATGCCAAGAGACACGAAACCGGCCATCAGGCAAGACGAGAGTATTCCGATTTGAACGACGGTACCCGACACCTCCTCCTCCTCGCCTCTTCCGCCCCGTCGGTGATCAATTTCCGCGGCCCGCTGATCCGCGATCTCCTGGCGGCCGGGCACCGGGTCGGCGTCGGCGCGCCTTGTATCGGCCCCGACCTGCGCGCCCGGCTCGTCGCGATGGGCGCCGAGGTCCACGACACGCCGCTCGACCGCACCGGCACCGGCATCCTGGCCGATCTGCGCTATGGCGCGGCCCTGCGCCGGCTGATGGCCCGCATCCGCCCCGACATCGTGCTGAGCTACACCATCAAGCCCAATATCTGGGGCGCCTTCGCCGCCGCTCGCCTCGGCATCCCCTCGGTGGCGATGGTCACCGGGCTGGGATATGCCTTTACCGACGGCGGGTCGAAACAGCTCCGGCAGCGGCTGGTTCGGGGGATCGCGCGGCGCCTCTACCGCGCGGCGACGAACCGCAACGCCCGCGTGATTTTCCAGAACCCCGACGACCCGCGGGACTTCATGGCAATGGGATGCCTCGGCGATCCCGACAAGGTCGCCATCGTGAACGGATCGGGCGTCGACATGGCGCATTACGCGCGCGCGCCCCTGCCCGAGGCGCCGGTATTCCTGATGATCGCGCGGCTCTTGCGCAACAAGGGCGTGCGCGAATACGCCGAGGCGGCGCTGCGGCTGCGGCGGACACACCCCGAGGCGCGCTG
>CAZNMK010000067.1:2792-6875 GCA_964574045.1 uncultured Roseovarius sp.
CCTGCTGGCCGGACCCTTCGACAAGGGCCCCGATATGGTGCCACGCGCCGATCTCGACCGTTGGATCGCCGGCGGGCTGGAATACCTCGGCCCGCTCGATGACGTGCACCCCGCGCTGACAAAGGCCCGGGTCTTCGTGCTGCCATCCTACCGCGAGGGCACGCCGCGCTCGGTGCTCGAGGCGATGGCCATGGGCCGCGCGATCGTCACCACCGATGCGCCCGGCTGCCGCGAAACCATCCGCGACGGGGTCGAGGGGCATCTCGTCCCCATCCGCGACGCCGATGCGCTGGCGGACGCCATGGCGCGGATGCTGGACGATCCCCGCCGCACCGCCGCCATGGCCGATGCCGCCCATGCCCGCGCCCGCGAGAAATACGATGTGGCGATCGTCAATCGGCAGATGATGGACCTGCTCGGGCTTGCCGAACGTCCCGCGATGACGGATCAGACGGCGGGCACATCGATTTCCTGAAGGCCGAGCGCCTCCAGCGCCGCGCGGCCCTCCATCCCGACAACCGCCACGATCTTTCCCTCGCCCGGTACCGCGGGCGACACTTCTTCGCGCCCGACGAGGCACAGAATGGACCTGGCACGCTCCGCTCCGGCCAGATTGACGGCATAGGGCCGGGTGTCCCAGGCCGGACGTGTCACACTTTGGCGCATCCGTTCCGGCCAGCCGTCATCGAAAAGTGCCGAGGCAACGGCATAAGGACGCATCGCCGCGTCGGCCCAGCTTGCCGAGGCAAAGCCAAGGCCATCCGCGGGGCCGTTTCCCAGCGCCATCATCAGCTGACGGGCGTCGTCGACGCATGAGGCAGGACATGCCAGGGTTACACGGATCGTCATAGCGTCACTCCCGATTTCGCGGCAAGAAAGCGCCGCAGCCGCGCGCGTGTGGCAGCATCCGCGCCGCCCTCGACGACCGCAAAGCCGTAGAGCCGCATCGCCAGCGGCCCGGCACCGCCCTGGCGCGCGCCGATAACCGCGTTGTCGAACGCGACGGCCTTGCCGGTCGTGGTCGCGGTCGGTCCGACGCTGCCGTTGCGGGTCAGGTCCGCCTGCCCGCCACGGAGCGAATACTCGCCGACATGAGCGGCGGAGAGGTCGAAGCCGTATCCGGCGGCGTCGAGGAAATCGCTGGTGAACCGCCCGACCCATCGACTCGAAGCGGTGAACCACATGTCGTCATTCGACGAGCCGAGGTTGACGATACGCCCGGCGGATGCCGACACCACGCCGCCATATGCCATGAGAAATTCGTCCGAGGCGGAAAACCCCCATGTCGTCGCGACGAGCCTGTCATCGACGCCGTCGAAGTCGAGCCAGTAGAGCCCGCCCGCCGTCCTGTAGGTGGGGCGCGCGGCGGCGGTCGCCTGGATCAGGTGGTGGCCGTTGCCGGACATGTCGTCCATCCGCGCGACGGCGCCGCCCGCCGTCGCGGGCACAGACCCGGCGATGTCGGCCCAGAGCGTGCCCGGCGCGGACGGGTCGTACCACGCGCCCCGAACGCCGGAGCCGAACAGCCGGTCCGGCCGCCAGTGCCCCCGTGCGCGCAAAGGCGCCGAAGCGGCGCTGAGATCGGCGACGATCTTCATCCCAGCACCAGCGCGTGGATGCCCCCGGCGGTGGTGCCGGTCGCGCGCACCCGGCGCGCGCCGACCGGCAGGATCGAGAAATCGGCGACCTCGACGGTGCGCGTCTGGCCGCCCACGGTGTCGAAGACCAGCGTTCCGCCGGTCTCGACGTAAAGCGCGATGGCGACATGGGCAAGATCGGCGCCGTCGTCGGGCGTCACCGGCAGCGCGTCGGTGGCGGGGCCGGCGATGGACGGGGCCTGGCTGGCAAAGGGGTTCATGGGCGCTCCTGCTGATCGGTGCGGATGCGGAGGGCCGCATCGCCGATTGAAGTCCGCGGCAAGTTGGGGCAGAGAGACTTCAGGTTCGTATGCTCACCGCACGCAGGGTTCAGAATATGCCGCGTTCAATCGCAAACACCCGTGCAACGGGTCCGGTTCGGCGCGACATGCCATAGGGGGTCCCGATTGGCCAAACGGGTTTTCGATATTCTCGGCGCCGGTATCGGGCTGCTGGCGCTGTCGCCGGTGCTGCTGGCCGTGGCGCTGATGATCCGGCGGCGGATGGGGCGGCCGGTGTTCTTTCGCCAGGTCCGCCCCGGCCTGCACGGCCGCCCGTTCGAGATGATCAAGTTCCGCACCATGCGCGACGCGGCGGATGCCGAGGGCAATCCGCTCTCCGACTCGGAGCGCCTGACGCGGCTCGGCCGCTTCCTGCGCTCCAGCTCGCTCGACGAACTGCCGGAACTCTGGAACGTGCTCAGGGGCGAGATGAGCCTCGTCGGCCCGCGCCCGCTCCTGATGGAATACCTGCCCCTCTATTCCCCCGAGCAGGCCCGCCGCCACGAGGTCCGCCCCGGCATCACCGGCTGGGCGCAGGTCAATGGCCGCAACGCGATTTCGTGGGACGAGAGATTCGCGCTCGACGTGTGGTATGTCGACAATCGAAGCCTCCGGCTCGACCTGAGGATCATCTGGCTGACCGTCCGGAAGGTTCTGAAACGCGAAGGCATTTCCGCCGCCGGAGAAGCGACGATGCCGAAGTTCACTGGGAAATAGGATGAAGCTGTTCGGAGTATATGGCGCAAGCGGGTTTGGTCGGGAAGTGATGCCAGTGTTGCGCCAACAGGTAGAAAGTGAAGCGGACGCGAAATGCGTTTTCGTGGATGACGCCGGCGAAAAGGAGAACGTCAACGGCCATGAGTGCATGACGTTCGAGAAGTTCGCCTCCTATCCCGCGGATGAACGCGCGATCACGCTCGCTATCGGGGATGGGAAAATCAGGCGAGCCCTTGCTCACAAATGCAAGAGCGCTGGCGTCGAACCGTTTAATGTAATAGCGCAGAATAGCGTTATCATGGATGAAGTATATTTCGCGGAAGGGCTTGTTCTTTGTCCTTTCTCCACAATTACTTCTAATGCCAAGATCGGGCGACATTTCCACGCAAACATTTATTCGTATGTCGCGCACGACTGTATAATAGGTGATTTTGTCACCTTTGCGCCGGGTGTCAAATGCAACGGCAACATTCATGTCGAAGACGGCGCCTATATTGGTACTGGCGCCATTCTTCGTCAAGGCCAGCCTGAAAGGCCGTTGTTGATCGGGCGTGACGCTGTGGTTGGGATGGGCGCGGTGGTAACGAAAAACGTCCCCCCAGGCACAACTGTTGTAGGCAACCCCGCCCACAAGTTTCAAAAGATTTAATCAATGTGCAATCGCCTGCCCCCTTGCAGAATATTTCGCAGGTTTTCTTCGACCAAGGAAATGAAATGCTGAAGTCATTTGTTGTTAACTCACGCGCCCATAGGCCCCTTCTCGAAGCTCGCGCTCTGCGAAACAGACTATTAGTTACCCTCGCGCCGTCGAAACGTGCGGCAACCGCCTATTGCATCAGCCCGTACAAAACCGGAACGACCTACATACACAATCTCTTCCGGCAAACATGCCGCTCAGAGCACGAACCGCTGCACTACGAAACACTCAAATGGATGGGTCACGAGAACTTCTTACGAAAAAGAAGCTCATACTTGAACTTGGATTTTGAAGCCTCTGGTTTTTTTGCGGGTAAGATTGATCTTCTCAGGCAGATATCTCCAAATGCCCCCATACTTCTCATATTTAGAGAGTTCGATGCTTGGGTTGAGTCATTCATCAATTACTTCACTGAACTCTCCTGTGCGGTGAGTTATAATTATCCTCTTCGCATCTGGTTCGACAGGATTACAATTTATCCGGTGGATAGGTTTTTCCATCTTTCGCCTGAGCATCAAGATGCGGTTCTAACAAGCCTCTGGAAATACTGGCTTAAAGCATATGAAGATGCAATAGGTAGAGACGATGTTCTCATTGCTGACCTAAAAAGCATGGACGAAGATCTTCCGAAGATCGCAGAGTTTCTAAATCTTCCTGCACCCGCTCCCGGACCGGACGAATTGAAGAGAATTCACAACAAGAAGCAAAAGATAGATATTCAGAAGCATTTAGATATAGAGGACGTCAGGAA
>CAZNMK010000067.1:6885-10135 GCA_964574045.1 uncultured Roseovarius sp.
GAGCTAACGTCACTCCTCAGACACATCTAAAGGCTGACTGATCCATGCGCATCTACCTCTCGCGCCCGCACATGTCCGGCCACGAGCAGGCGCGCGTCGCCGAGGCGTTCGCGTCGAATTTCGTGGCCCCTCTCGGCCCGCAGCTTGACGCCTTCGAGGCCGCCGTGAGCGGCTATCTCGGCGGCGATCTCCACTGCGTCGGGCTTTCCTCGGGTTCGGCCGCGCTGCATCTTGCCTTGCGCATCGCCGGTGTCGGCCCGGGCGACGAGGTCTGGATTTCCTCGATGACCTTCGCTGGCGGCATCTTTCCGGTGAACTACCTCGGCGCGACGCCCCGTTTCTTCGATCTCGACCCGGCAAGCTGGACCATGGACACCGTATTGCTTGCCGAAGAACTGGCCAGGGCCGCGCGCGAGAATCGCCTGCCGAAGGCCATCGTTCCGACCGACCTTTATGGCCAGTCCGTCGATCTCGACGCGCTCGAATCGCTGGCCGCCCGATACGGCATCCGCCTCATCGTCGACAGCGCCGAAAGTCTCGGCGCCGCCTGGCGGGACGGACGCAAGGCCGGCACCGGCGGCGACGCCGCGATCCTGTCGTTCAACGGCAACAAGATCGTCACCACCTCGGGCGGCGGCATGCTGATCACACGCCACAAGGCATGGGCCGAGGAGGCGCGGTTTCTCGCCACCCAGGCGCGCGACCCGGCCCCGCATTACGAGCATTCGACCTACGGCTACAACTACCGCCTGTCGAACATCTGCGCCGCCATAGGGCTGGGGCAGATGCAGGTACTGGACGACCGCGTTGCCCGCCGGCGCGAGGTCTTCGCGCGCTACAAGGCCGCCCTCGCCCGCCCCGGCATCGCCTTCATGTCCGAACCCGAAGGACTGCGTTCCACCCGCTGGCTGACGGCGCTGACCGTCGACCCGGCGCAAACGGGCACCACCCGCGAAGACATCCGCCTGATGCTGCTCGAACACCGGATCGAATCGCGCCCGCTGTGGAAACCGATGCACCTGCAGCCGCTCTATGCCGGCGCGCCCTATCACGGGAAAGGCGTCGACGCGGCATTGTTCAAGAACGGCCTGTGCCTGCCCTCGGGCTCCGACATGAGCGATGACCAGCAGGACGAGGTCATAGAACGGATCGTCACCCTGCTGGATGCGGCCGCATAGGCACCCCACCCGGCACAGCCTTTGACAGGGCCGCCCGCCGGGGCTATCCGGACATCTGTTCGTTTCCCCGACAAAGGATGCCCCAGATGCGTATCGAAGACACCGCCGCCATCGTCACCGGCGGCGCCTCGGGCCTGGGCGAGGCGACGGCGCGGCATTTCCGCGAGCGCGGCGCGCAGGTGACGATCCTCGACCGCGACGCCGGACGCGGGGCCGCCGTCGCCGCCGAGATCGGCGCCGCCTTCGCCGAAACCGACGTCACCGACGAGGCATCGGTCGCCGCCGCCATCGCCATCGCGACCGCGGCGATGGGCCGGCTGACCTGCGCCGTCAACTGCGCCGGCATCGTCATCGGCGAAAAGACCCTGGGCAAGTCCGGCCCCCACCGGCTGGAGAGCTTTCGCCAGACCCTCGACGTCAACCTTTGCGGCAGCTTCAACGTCGCCCGCCTGGCCGCGGCCGAGATCGCCCGCACCGCGCCGCAGCAGGGCGGGCTGCGCGGGGTGATCGTCAACACCGCCTCCATCGCCGCCTTCGACGGGCAAAGGGGCCAGGCCGCCTATGCCGCGTCCAAGGGCGGGATCGCGGCGCTGACGCTGCCGATGGCGCGCGACCTGGCGCGCGACGGCATCCGCGTGATGACCATCGCGCCGGGGATCGTCCGCACGCCGATGCTGGCCGGGCTGCCGGCCGAGGTGCAGGCGGGGCTCGCCGCCGATGTCACCTGCCCCCGGCGGCTGGGCGAGCCGGCCGAGTTCGCCGCGCTGGCGCGGTTCATCGTCGAATGCGATTACCTGAACGGCGAGACGATCCGCCTCGACGGCGCGCTGCGCATGCGCTGAGGCCGCGCGCGCACCGGCCCGCGGGCCGGGACCGGATCAGGCGGTTTCGCCCTCGGCCGGGGCGCCCGGTTCGCCGTCGCCCTCGATCTGGTCGGCCAGCGCCTCGGCCCGGGCGGCCAGCTCGGCCAGGGTGTCGGCAACGCCCTCGGGCAGCACCGGCACCTCGATCGTCCTGGTCTCGGCCGGGGCGTTTCTGAGCTGGTCGAGTTCCGCCTCTTTTTCCAGCAGCCTGTCCTCGGCCTCGCGCAGCTTGTCCTGCAGCCCGGCGGTCTTGTCGGCCAGCATCAGGCCGGCCATCAGCAGCATCCGCCCCTCGGGCACGCGCCCGATCTGGGCGGTCAGCGCCGAGGCCTCCTCGTCCAGCATCCGCGCCGCGCTCTTGAGGTAGTGCTCCTCGCCCTCCTGGCAGGCGACCTCGAAGCCGCGCCCGCCGATCTCGATCTCGACTTCCGGCATCATGTCCCCTCCGGCTGTTCGCGGGCCTGCTGCGCCCGCTCCGCCCCGCCGCCGGCAAGCGCCCGCGTCAGCGCCTCGTAGACCGCGTCGGCCTCTGCCCGGTCGGCGTCGCGGGCGGCACGCACGCCGTCCAGTTCGGCCAGCATGGCGGTATTGATCAGCTCGGGCTCGGCCACCCCCGCGGCGTTCGCCTCGCGCAGGCGGGCATTGATCTCGCGCAGCTTCTCGTTGGCCGCGCGCAGGCCCTGCAGTTCGGTATCGAGGGTCTCGACCCCGCGCATGGCCTCCTGTGCCGCGGTCAGATCGGCCTCCAGCGCCTCGCGGCGCGATTTCAAGGCCTTGATGCGTTCCCTGAGCTGCTCGTTGGCGATGCGCTCGTCATCGAGTTCCTGTCGCAGCGCCGCCAGTTCCCCGGGGTCGGCCGTCCCGGCCTCTCCCCGCCGGTCGATGCCCTGCCCGATCCGGTCGAGCGCGGCGGCGATACGGCCCTGCAGCTCGTCGATATCGCTCATCTCCCCATCCCTTTCCCGTCCTTCTTCGTTGCGTCATCCCTTCCGGGCGGCCGCGCGGCGAATCGCCCACCGGGGGCTTTCCGGCCAAGCTTATCGAAAACATGACGAAAGTGCGCCCCCCTTCGCCCGCGCCGGGCAACGCCGCTTGAACTTTGGGGCGGGGCTGGTATTGAGCCGCCATGCCCGCAGCCACCAAGGACACCCGCACCGTGGATATCGCCGCCCTCCGCACCGCCCATCCCGACCACTGGTCCCGCGCCGC
>CAZNMK010000068.1:0-10030 GCA_964574045.1 uncultured Roseovarius sp.
CCAGCGAGGCGGGATCGTCGGCGAAGGGCGAGCTGTGGTCGATCTCGGTCGGGCTCTCGGGCTCGGTGTCGGGCTCCTGCTCGGGGGGCAGCTCGGCCGCCGGGCGGCTGAGCACGACGCGCCCGTCCAGCCCGAACCCGGCCGCGCCGAGGAATTCCAGCAGCGCACGCTGGGTCCAGTCGACCTGGGTGACCAGTTCCGAAACCCCCTTTCTGCCGAGCGCGGCGATGACGGCGCCCATCAGCGCACGCCCGCCTCCGTGGCCCTGCGCGGCCTTGTCGACGCCGATGGCATCGAGCACCGCGACGCTGCCGGGGCGGCCGAATTCGCCATCCTCCAGCCGCACCAGCGCAAAGCCGGCCAGCCCGCCATCCGCGGCCAGCGCCAGCGAAATCGCCTCGTCGGCATAGCGCCGGCCGCCGTCGAGGCGTTTCTCGAAGTAGCCGCGGCGCGAGGCGCCCATGTGACCCGCGTCGATGGCGGCGATCCGGTCGAGATCGGCGGCCTCGACGGGGCGGATGTCAAACGCGCCGCCGGCGCTCTGTTTCCTGGTTGTCATTCCCGGTCCCTCCTCAGGGGTTGTGGGCGGCCTCGAAACCTTCGGCCAGCTCCATGTCCTCTTCCGGCTCCAGCAGATCCTCGAGCGCCGGCAAGAGCCCCATCTCCTCTTTCTGGACATGGGAATACATCATCTCGATGAACTCGCCCGACCGGCCGCGGAACGTTTTCCAGCTTGCCTCGGTAAAGCCCGTCTCCAGCGCCTCGGCGGCGATGCGGCCCACTTCCTCGCCCAGCGGCACCAGCGCGGCGTGCTCTTCGCGCAGATGCGCGCCGATGCCGACGTCGCCGGCCTCTTCGAGGCGGGTGAAAAGCTCGTCTTCCTCGAACGCGAAATGGCCGCGCAGCTCGCGGTCGATCATCGCCGCGGTCTTGCTCAGGGTCTTGCGGGTGGCGGCGTCCGAGGTGTCGGGCATCTTGCGCCCGGCCTTGCGGATCACCTCTTCGAGCTCCTCGACCAGCGCGATGGTGTTGGCGTGATCCTCGTGCAAGAGCTGGGCGGTGCGTCGTGAAAACTCCATGAGCGCGGTCTCCTGATGCGTCTCGGCTTGTCAAAAGTCTATTCCGGTACTATAATACCAAAATACGGGTCGCGCAACAGGGACATCCACCGTGACACAGGAACTGACGACGAGATGCGCGCTGGTTTCGGGCGGCGCGCGGGGACTTGGCCGGGCGATGGCCGACGCCCTTGCCGCGGCCGGGGCGACGGTGCATGTCTTCGATGTCGCCCCCGGCGAGGCGGGCGATTGCGGCCCGCATCGGTTTCACCGTGTCGACATCACCGATGCCGCCGCCGTGGCCGCCGCGGTCGGGCTGCTCGATCCCGTGCCCGACATCCTGGTCAACAATGCCGGCATCACCCGCGACCGCACGCTGATGAAGATGAGCGCCGAGGAATGGGGCCATGTGCTCGATGTCAACCTGACCGGCGCCTTCAACCTGATCCGCGCGGTGGCGCCGGGGATGGCGGCCAGGGGCGGCGGCGCGATCGTCAACATCGCCTCGATCAACGGCATTCGTGGCAAGATCGGGCAGGGCAACTATGCCGCCTCCAAGGCCGGGCTGATCGGGCTGACGCGCACGGCGGCGCGCGAGATGGGGCGCAAGGGCATCACCGTCAACGCGGTGGCGCCGGGCATGGTGATGACCGAGATGGCCCGCGCGCTGCCGCCCGAGATATTGCAGCGGGCGCTGGATGAAACCGCGCTGGGCAAGCTCGCGGAACCGCAGGACATCGCCGCCGCGGTCGTGTTCCTCGCGTCCCCCGCAGCGAGGATGATCACGGGGCAGGTACTGCAGGTGGATGCCGGGCAGCTGATCGCGTGAGGGCGGGCAGCAAATAGGAGAACTAATCGCTTCCTATTCTCGTCCCGCCCGGCGGCACCGCCGGGCAGCCCCCGACCGCCCCCCCGGGCGGGGGCTTCACCCCCGCCCGCGGTCGGTGACTACCCGGAGCCATCCCCCTCACACCCCCAGCCAGCGGGCGTGCGCCTCGTCGTCGGCCGCCAGCGCGGCGGCGTCGCCGCGCCAGACGATCTGGCCGCGCCCCATCAGGCTGATCTCGTCGGCGAGGCCGAGGGCGAAGTTGAGGTTCTGCTCGACCAGCAGAACCGTCAGCCCGCTTTCCTTCAGCTCCTTCAGCTTGGCGTAGATCTGCTGGATGATGATCGGCGCCAGCCCCTCGGTCGGCTCGTCGAGGATCAGGATGCGCGGACCGGTCATCAGCGCCCGCCCGACCGCCAGCATCTGCTGCTCGCCGCCCGACAGCTCGTGCCCGCCATTGTCCAGCCGCTCTGCCAGGTTGGGGAAAAAGCCCACGACCCGCTCGATCGTCCAGTCCGGGGCGGTGCCGGCCAGCCGCCCGGCCAGAGCCAGATTCTCGCGCACCGTGAGCGCGCCGAAGATGTCGCGCGTCTCGGGCACGTAGGCCAGCCCCAGGCGGGCGATTTCGTGCGGTGTCAGGCGCGAGATCGCCCGCCCCTCGAACAGAACCTCGCCGGTCTGGGCCCGCACCAGCCCCATGATCGTCTTGAGCGTCGTCGACTTGCCGGCGCCGTTGCGACCCAGCAATGCATGTACGCTGCCCTCGCGCACCGCGAAATCGAGCCCGTGCAGCACCCGCGTTTCGCCATAGCCGCTTTCCACGCCCTTGAGTTCAAGCATCGAGCTGCCAGTCTCCCAGATAGATGTCGCGCACCACCTTGTTGCCGCGCGTCTCTTCGGGCGTGCCCTCGAACACGACCTCGCCGAAGTTCAGCACCGTGATCCGGTCGGCCACGTCGAAGGCCAGGTCCATGTCGTGCTCGATGATCAGCACGGTCAGCTCGCGCGGCAGCGAATGCAGGAGGCGGTGAAAGCCCTCGATCATGGTCGGGCCGACGCCCGAGGTGGGTTCGTCCATCAAGAGGATGCGCGGGCGCGTCGCCAGCGCCAGCCCGACCTCGAGCTGCCGGCGGCTGCCGTAGGAGGCCGAGCGCACGGGCATGTCCAGCATCTCGGTCAGCGCCACCTGGTGCGCCACCTCGGCGACCGTTTCGCGCACCTCGGCATCCCGGAAACTGTCGCGCCAGATGCCTCGCGCCTTTCCCTGCCCGGCGGCGGCCGCGAGCAGCAGGTTCTCGCGCACGCTGAGGTCCTCGAACAGGTTGTTCTTCTGATAGCTGCGCGACAGCCCCTTGCGCGCCCGCTCCGAGACCGACAGCCCCATCACCGAGCGTCCCTGAACCAGGATATCGCCCGAGGACGGCTTGAGCGTGCCGACAAGCTGGTTGAAGAGCGTGGTCTTGCCGGCGCCGTTGGGGCCGAGGATGACCCGGCGCTCGCCCGGCTCCAGTGCGAAGGATACCTCGCGCGTGACCTGCAGCCCGCCGAAGGACTTGCACAGTTTGCGGACCTCAAGCATCGGGCGCCTCCGCGGTCTTTCCGGGCGGCGGCGGGCGGCGGGTCAGCCAGTGCTCGATCTGACCGTAGATGCCGCGCCCGCCCGACAGCACCGTGGCGATCAGCAGGATGCCGATGACGATGTGCCAGTGATCGGTATGGCCCGAGATCTCGTGCTTGAGCAGCACGAAGATGACCGCCCCCACGAGCGGCCCAATGAGCGTGCCGAGCCCGCCGAGGATGACCACGATCAGAACCTCGCCCGACACCGTCCAGACCAGCAGCTCCGGCGAGATATAGAGGATGTGCTGCGCCGCGATGATGCCTGCCACGCCCGCCAGCAGCGCCGAGAACCCCAGCGCCCGCGCCCGGTGGCCGACGGTGTCGACCCCCAGCGCGCGCATCCGGTCCTCGTTGGTGTGAATGCCCGTCAGCGTGCGCCCGAAGGCGGTGCGCAGAACCCAGGCAGCGGCGGCGTAGACCGCCAGCACCAGCACCAATGCGTAGAACGCGAAGGTCAGCGAATCGCCCATCCTGAGACCGAGCCAGCCCAGGTCGAACCGCGACAGCCCGCCCAGCCCGTCGTCGCCCCCCAGCCAGCGCCACTTGAAAAAGACGGTATAGGCCATCTGTCCGAACGCCAGCGTCGCCATGATGAAGAAGATGCCGGTGGTGCGCCCGGTGATCCAGCCGATGACGGTGCCGAACAGCGCCGAGGCGCCCAGGCCCATCAGTGCCGAAGGCAGCGGCGGCCAGCCCAGCTTGACCGAGAAGATGGCGTAGGTATAGGCGCTGAGCCCCATCATCGCGCCATGCGCCAGCGACACCATGCCGCCGAAACCCGCCACCACGTCGAGGCTGATTGCGAGGATGGCGAGGATGGCGATCTCGACCACGATCTCGCGCGCGAAATAGCCGCCGGCCGAGGCATAGACGGCGAGACCCGCCAGCGTGGCGAGCAGGACAAGCGTGCGGGCGGGGGATTGCCGGAACATCCGCTCAGTGCCCCCGTGCCGGCAACAGGCCCTGCGGACGCAGCACCAGGACGGCCGCGAGCAGGACATAGGTGAGAACCGCGGCGAAGCCGGGCAGCAGCACCGCCCCGAAGGTTTCGATGAAACCGACGATGATCGAGCCGGCGATGGCGCCCTGCAGGCTGCCCAGGCCCCCGATCACGACAACGATCAGCGTCGGGATCAGGATCGAGATACCCATTCCCGTGGTGGCCGATGTGACCGGCGCCGCCACCACGCCCGCGAGCCCCGCCAGCACGCAGCCGATGCAGAAGACGACAAAGAACAGCCTGCCGACATTGATCCCCAGAGCCGAGGCCATGGCCCCGTTCTCGACGCTGGCGCGGATCATCGCCCCGATCTGGGTGCGCGCCAGCGTGATCCATAGCCCGGCCATGATGACGAGGCCGAGCGCGATGATGAAGAGGCGGTAGGTGGGGTATTTCACCCCCAGGATCTCGCTCGTGCCCGCCAGCGCCGGCGGCGCCGACAGCCCCAGCGCCACGTCGCCCCAGCCCATCCGCACGAGGTCGAGAAAGACGAAGATCAGCCCGAAGGTGACCAGCACCTGGTTCATCGGTCCCGCGCCGCGCAGACGGTCTATGAGGGTGAAGTACAGCACCGCCCCGATCAGCATCACCGCCAGCGGCGCGAGGATCAGCGCCGCCCAGAAACTGCCCGTGGCCGCGGCCGCAGAGATGCCGATATAGGCCCCCAGCATGTAGAGCGCGCCGTGCGCGAGATTGATGAAATGCAGCAGCCCGAAAATCACCGTCAGCCCGATCGACAACAAGAACAGCAGCATCGAGAACTGCGCCGCGTTCAGAAACTGCAGGATCCAGAAACTGGCGTCCATTGTCGGGCTCTCCCGAGGCAGGGTGTCAGGGTGCAAACGGCCCCGCCCGATGGGTCGGGCGGGGCCGGGTCTCGATGCGCCGGATTATTGCAGGTTGCAGCCCTTGGGCTCGTCCCGCACTGCCTCGACGGTTCCGACGACCTTTTGCGTCAGCATGTCGCCGTCCATGACGGTCTCATAGATATAGACGTTCTGCACCAGGTTGTTGGTCGCCGGGTCGATTTCCAGCGGTCCGCGCGGGCCGACATACTTGACCTTGGGCAACGCGGCGGCAAGCGCCTCGCGGTCGGTGGCGCCGGAATCGATGGCGGCCATCAGCGTCATCGCGGCATCGTAGCCCTGCACCGCGAATTCCGACGGCACACGCCCGTAGGCGGCGTTGAATGCCTCGACAAAGGCCTTGTTCTCGGGCGTGTCCAGCGTCGGAACGTAGTGCAGCGAGGTGGTCACGCCGACCGCCGCCTCGCCCTCGGCCTTGACGTAGAGCGGCGAGGTCAGGAAGCCCGAGCCGTAAAGCGGCAGTTCCTTGCCGAACGAGCCGTACTGCTTGACGAAACTGATCGCCTCGCCCCCGGCGTAGAAGACATAGATCGCCTCTGCGCCCGATGCCTTGGCGTTGGCCAGGTAGGGGCCGAAATCGCTGGTCTGGCCGAAGGGGGTGTATTCGCCTCCCACGATCTCGCCGCCCGCGGCGGTAAAGGTTTCAGTGAAGGCCTCGATCATCTGCCGCCCGGCGGCATAGTCGGGCGCCAGCGTGTAGACCTTCTTGACGCCCTGACCGGCCAGCCATGTGCCCATCGGCCGGTTGACCTGCCCGTTGGAAAAGGACACCCGCGTGATATAGGCCGAGCAGGCCGCGCCGGTGGCCTCGTCGTTGCCGGCGTTGGCCACGATCAGCGGCACCTGCGCGCCGTCGACGAAATCGCGCACCGCGCCCAGGACGCCCGACGACACGATGCCGACGATGACGTCGACCTCGTCCTCGAGCACCAGCTTGCGCGCCTTGGCCAGCCCGACCGGCGGCTTGACCTCGGTATCCTCGCGCACGATTTCGAACTCGCCGGCGCGGCCGGCCACTTCGAAGGCAAGGTTGAAGCCGTCGGTGATCTCGTTGCCGAGCGCGGCGTAGGTGCCCGAATAGGGCAGCAGCAGGCCGACCTTGGTATCGGCCGCGGCCGGTGCCGCCAGACCGATGCCGGCCGCGGCGGCCAGCGCTAGGCTCAGAATCTTGGGTTTCATGTCGCTCCTCCCTGACAGTTCCCCGGCGTCAAGCGCCTTGTGGGAATATTTCAGGTTTATGCATGAAATTGCAACTGGTAAAGGTGTTTGTTGCATCTTTCTGCTCAGGATGCATGATAACGCATAAATCTGAGCCCGACTCGGTGTTTTTCGGGCATATGCGGGTGGCGATCGCGCGGCATGGCGGCCAGAAAGGGCGCGTGCAGCGCAGTGGCGGGGAAGACATGACACGCGAACGTTTCGAAACGCTTCTGGGCCGGATCGCAAGGGACATCGCGAATCGCCCGCTCGACAACGATCTGGCCGCCCATCTCAATGCCGCGTGGCCCGTCGGTGGCGAGGTTTTCGAAGAACTGCGCGCGCTTTGCGCCCGGGGCGAGCAGGAAGGATGGCTGATGTCGCGCGAGGCCGGCGGCATCCGTTTCGGTCGCGCGATCAAACCCGGCGGAGCGGTCGGGGAATTCAGCGTCGATGTCGTGCGCATGAAGGACGTGCGCGGCCCGCATCATATCCACCCGCAGGGCGAAATCGGCGCGATCGTCGCCCTGAAAGGCGAGCCGAGGTTCGACGGTTTCGCCGAAGGGTGGTATGTTTACGGCCCCGGAACCCGACACCATCCGACGGTGACCGGAGGCGAGGCATATGTGCTCTATCTGCTCCCCGGCGGGGCGATCGAGTTCACCGGTGAATGAAGCGAGGCGGCCCCGGCCGCGCAGGGAGGATTGACCTTGGACAACCCAGAGAATCAGAATTCGGCGCTCTTCTTCATTGACCGTCACCTTGCCGAAGGCCGTGCCGAAAAGACCGCCTTCATCGAGGCCGACGGCGCGCAGCGCACGCTCAGCTACGGCGCGCTCGCCGAAGGGTCGGCGCGCTTTGCCGGGGCGCTGCTGCGCCGGGGCGTGCGCCGCGAAGAGCGCGTGGCGATGATCGTGCAGGACCAGATCGAGTTTCCGGTCGTCTTCTGGGGGGCGATCAAGGCCGGGGCGCAGCCGGTTCCGATCAACACGCTGCTCAGTAGCGCCTTCTACGAGGGCATCCTGAACGACAGCCGCGCCTCGACGCTGGTCGTGTCCGAGGCGCTGTGGGATACCGTCCGGCCGGCGCTGGCGAAGAACCGCTTTCTGCGCGAGGTGGTGGTGATCGGCGACGCCCGCGACGGCGCCGAGAGCTACGACGATTTCGTGCGCGACGCGCCGGCGGCCGAGGCCGCCGAGGCCAGCGCCGACGAGGTCGCCTTCTGGCTCTATTCCTCGGGATCGACCGGCCTGCCCAAGGGGGTGCGCCACGTTCATTCCTCGATGAAGGCCACCTACGACACCTTCTGCAAGCAGGTTCTGGGCGCGCGCGAGGACGACCGGGTGTTTTCCGCCGGCAAGCTCTTTTTCGCCTACGGTATCGGCAACGGCATCACCTTTCCGCTGTCGGTCGGCGGCTCGGCGGTGCTGCTCGGTGCCCGCCCGACGCCCGATCTGGTCTTTCAGGTGCTGGAGAGGCAGCGCCCGACGATCTTTTGCGGGGTGCCGACGCTTTTCGCCGCGATGGTCAACGCAGCCGAGGCCGCGGGCACCGTGCCCGACCACGCGCTGCGTATCTGCACCTCGGCCGGCGAGGCGCTGCCGCGCGAGGTGGGCGAACGCTGGGACCGGCTTATGGGCGCGCCGATCATCGATGGCGTCGGCTCGACCGAGATGCTGCACATCTTTCTGTCGAACCGCATCGGCGACATCGTCTATGGCACCTCGGGCATCGCGGTGCCGGGTTACGATCTGCGCCTCGTGGACGAGAACGACAACGATGTCGCCGACGGCGAGGTGGGCGAGCTTCTGGTGCGCGGTCCGTCGATGCCCGAAGGCTACTGGAACCGGCGCGCCAAGTCGCAGGAGACCTTCGTCGGCCAGTGGACCCGCACCGGCGACAAGTACGAGCGCAACGCCGATGGCCGGCTGATCTATTGCGGCCGGGCCGACGACATGTTCAAGGTGTCGGGTATCTGGCTGTCGCCCTTCGAGGTCGAACAGGCGCTGATCGAGCATCCGGCGGTGCTCGAGGCCGCGGTGGTGGCCCGGCGCGACGAGGAGAACCTGGAAAAGCCGGCGGCCTTCGTGGTGCTGAAAGAGGGGGTGGACCCGTCCGTGACGGAGGAATTCAAGGACTTCGTGAAGGCCAGGATCGGGTTGTGGAAATACCCGCGCTGGATCGAGGTGGTCGACGAACTGCCCAAGACCGCCACCGGCAAGATCCAGCGTTTCAAGCTGCGCGAGGCGCAGCTGACGGGGGCCAAGATCGAGGAGACGCAGTGATGGCATTGGACTGGGCCGCCGGCGGCGGCACACTGAGCGCGGGCGGAAAGACATTGGAATGGGCCGGATTCGGTCCCGCGCCCGCGGGCGACGCGCCGGTCATCGTGATGCTGCACGAGGGGCTGGGCTGCCTCGGCCTGTGGCGCGATTTCCCGCAGCGTGTGGCGCAGACGACGGGTCTGCCGGTCTTTGCCTGGTCGCGCGCGGGCTACGGGCAGTCCGACCCGGCCGAACTGCCGCGCCCGCTCGACTACATGACGCAAGAGGCGACCGGCCCCCTGGGCGAGGTTCTCGACGCCATCGGGGCGGCGCATTTCATCCTGCTGGGCCATTCCGACGGCGCCACCATCGCCGCCGAGTACGCCGGCCGGATCGAGGATTTCCGTGTCCGCGGCCTCATTCTGATGGCGCCGCATTTCTTTGCCGAAGAGGACGGGCTGGCCGAGATCGCGCGCGCCGGCGAGGCGTTTCGCAGCGGCGATCTGCGGGCGCGGATGGAAAAGCATCACCGCGACCCCGAGGCCACCTTTCGCGGCTGGAACGATGCCTGGCTCGATCCGGGTTTCCGCAAGTGGAACGTGGCCGACGTGATCGACTATCTGCGCATTCCGGTGCTGGTCATCCAGGGCCGGCAGGACCAGTACGGCACGCTCGCGCAGGTGCGTGAGGTCGAGGAGCGCTGCTATTCGCCGGTGGATGTGCTGCTGTTGGACGATTGCCGCCATTCCCCGCATCTCGACCGCCCCGAGGAGACGCTCGCGGCGGTGGCCGAGTTCGCAGAGCGGCTGCAGCGGATCGAGGCGGCGCAGCCCGAAACCGCATGAACGCGCAGCGCCCGGCCCGCGCGGGCGCGGCGGCGCCGGGGGGCGATCTGCCCGATCTGCCTGTCCTTCGCGGCGGCCCGCACCTGCCCGGCCGCACCCCGCGCCCGCCCGAGGCGGGTTTTGCGCCGCTCAAGGCGGGGCTGGCGGGGCTGTCGGAGCCGGCCGATCTGGCCGCCAGCACGGCCTTTGCCGCGGCGCGGGAATTCTTCGCGCGCCGCTACTACTGGGAGGCGCACGAGATGTTCGAGGCGGTCTGGATGCGCCTGGCCCCGGCCAGCGCCGAGCGGGTGCTGCTGCGCGGGCTGATCCAGCTGGCCAATGCCGGGCTCAAGGGGCGCTTGGGGCGGGGCAGGG
>CAZNMK010000069.1:0-6704 GCA_964574045.1 uncultured Roseovarius sp.
TCACCAGCCGCATCCCCTCGAGCGCGATGCCCTGGCTCATCGGGTGGTAATGCGGGCTCGAGAACGCCTCGACGCAATGCGCGAAGGCGTCGAGCCCGGTGCCCGCGGTGATCGCGCGCGGCATCCCCACCGTCAGTTCCGCGTCGCAGATCACCACGCTGGGCAGCACCCTGGGGTGAAAGATGATCTTCTTGGCGTGGGTTTCGGAATTGGTGATGACGCTGGCGCGGCCCACTTCGGACCCGGTGCCGGCGGTGGTGGGCACCGCGACGATGGGCGCGATGGCGTCCGCATCGGCGCGCGTCCACCAGTCGCCCACATCCTCGAAATCCCACACCGGCCGGGTCTGGCCCGACATGAAGGCCACCATCTTGCCCAGGTCGAGCCCCGAGCCGCCGCCGAAGGCGACCACCCCGTCATGGCCGCCGTCGCGGAACGCCTCGACCCCGGCGGCGAGGTTTCGCTCGGTGGGGTTCGGGTCGACCTCGGAAAAGACCGCCCGCCCGAGCCCGGCGGCATCGAGGATGTCGAGCGCGCGCGCCGTCACCGGCAGCGCGGCAAGCCCGCGATCGGTTACCAGCAGCGGGCGGCGGATGCCCGCCTGCGCGCAGGCGTCGGGCAGTTCCGCGATCCGGCCGGCGCCGAACCTGACCGCCGTCGGATAGGACCAGTTTGCAACCAGGGTCATGAGGTCACCTTTTTCAGATGGTAGGATTTCGGGCGCGTGACGTTGTGATAGCCGATCACCGACAGCGCGCCGCCGCGCCCGGTATTCTTGCAGCCGGTCCAGCACAGGCCGGGATCGAGGTAATCGGCGCGGTTCATGAAGACGGTGCCGGTCTCGACCCGGTCGCCGATGCGCGCGGCGCGGCCGGGATCGGCTGTCCAGATGCTGGCGGTGAGGCCGAATTCGCTGTCGTTCATGAGCGAGATCGCCTCGTCGTCGTCCTTGACCGGCATGATCCCCACGACCGGGCCGAAGCTTTCCTCGCGCATCACCCGCATGTCGTGGCTGACGCGCGTCAGGATCTGCGGCCCCAGATAGGCGCCGCCATCGTCCTGCGCGAAGGCCGGGATGTGCGCCACCGCGCCCGCGGTCACGGCCTCGGCGGTCTGGGCGCGAACGAGTTCGGCAAAGCGCGGGCTCGCCATCGGCCCGAGCGTCGTCTCGGGGTCGAGCGGGTCGCCCAGCTTGTAGCCGCTCACGATGTCGACCGCGCGACCCACGAAATCGTCGAAGAGGCTTTCATGCACGTAGATGCGCTCGATCCCGCAGCAGCACTGGCCGGAATTGAACATCGCCCCGTCGATCAGCGTCTCGGCGGCGGCGCCGGGATCGGCATCCTCGGCGACATAGCCCGGGTCCTTGCCCCCGAGTTCCAGCCCCAGCCCGGTGAAGGTGCCGGCGGCGGCGCGCTCCATCGCCCGCCCGCCCGCGACCGAGCCGGTGAAGTTCACGAAATCGAACGCGCGGGCCCCGATCAGCCCGGCGGCGGTGTCGTGATCGAGAAAGACGTTCTGAAAGACGTCCTCGGGCACGCCGGCCGCGTGGAACGCCCGCACCATCCGCTCGCCCACCAGAAGCGTCTGGGTGGCGTGCTTGAGCAGCACCGTGTTGCCCGCGATGAGCGCCGGCGCGACGGTGTTGATCGCGGTCATGTAGGGATAGTTCCAGGGCGCCACCACGAACACTACGCCCTGCGGCACGCGGCGGATGTAGCGCTTGAATGTCGCGTCCTCGCCCACGTCGATGTCCGAAAGCGCGCCCTCGGCGATCGCCGCCATGTGCTGCGCGCGCTCGTTGAAGCCGCCGAACTCGCCGCCATAGCGCACCGGGCGGCCCATCATCCGCGCCAGTTCCGGCACGATCTCGTCGTTCATCGCGCCCACCGCGGCGACGCCCGCGAGCACCAGCCGGATGCGTTCGTGCAACGGCCGCGCGGCCCATTCGGGCTGGGCGGCGCGGGCGCGTTTCGCGGCCGCCTCGGCGGCCTGCGCCGAGAGCGTCTCGCGGGTGGCGAAGACCGTTCCGTCGATGGGTGATATGCAGGTCAGTGTCGTCATGTCGTCCGCTTCCGTTCAGGCCCGCTCGAACCCGCGGGCGATTTCCCAGTCCGTGACCGCGCGGTCGAATTCCTCGAGGTCCCATTCGGCGGCGCGGGCGTAGTGATCCACCACCGCATCGCCGAACGCCTCGCGCAGCATCCGGGAGGCCACCAGCGCCTCGCGCGCGTCGCGCAGGGTGCGCGGGATGTGGTTCTTGTCGTCGTCCGAATAGGCGTCGCCGCGATAGGCGGGCCCGAGCGGCAGCCTTTCCTCGATCCCCCTGAGCCCCGCCGCCAGCATCGCCGCCTGCGCCAGGTAGGGGTTCATGTCCGCCCCCGGCGTGCGGCATTCAACCCGGATCGCACTGGTTCCCTCGCCGCACAAACGAAAGGCGGCGGTGCGGTTGTCGACCGACCAGACCACCTGGGTGGGGGCGAAGGTGCCGCGGGCGAACCGCTTGTAGCTGTTGACATAGGGCGCCATGAAATAGGTGTAGTCGGCGGCGTAGGCCATCAGCCCGGCAAGGTAGTGATCCATGAGCTCGGACTTGCCGATCTCGCGCCCCTCGTCAAAGAACGCATTCCCGCCCCCGCGCCACAGCGACTGGTGAATGTGCGCGGCGCTGCCCACCTTGTCGCGGTGCCATTTCGGCAGAAACGTCGCCGCCACCCCGTTCTGATGGGCGATCTCTTTGACCGCGTGCTTGGCGAGGGTATAGTAATCCGCCGTCGCCATCGCGTCCGCGTAGCGGATATTGAGCTCCTCCTGCCCGGCCTCGGCCTCGCCCTTGCTGCCCTCGATGGGAATGCCCATCGCCGCCAGCGCGTTGCGCACGGGCCGCATGACGAACTCTTCCTTGCCGGTCTGGAAGATGTTGTAGTCCTCGTTGTAGCTCGAGATCGGGCGCAGGTCGGAAAAACCGCGCGCGGCGATCTCGTCATGGGTGCCGCGAAAGAGAAAGAACTCGAGCTCGGCCGCGGTCACGGGATCGAAGCCCAGCGCCCGACAGCGCGCGATCTGCGCCTTGAGCATGGCACGGGGCGAGAACGGCACCTCGGCATTCGTGCGATGGTCGAGCACGTCGCAAAAGACCAGCGCCGCGCCCTCCTGCCAGGCGGCGGGCCTGAGCGTCGAAAGGTCGGGGCGCATGGTATAGTCGCCGTAACCCGCCTGCCACGAGGCCGAGGCATAGCCGCCCGGCGTCGCCATCTCGAGATCGGTGGCCAGCAGGTAGTTGCAGCAATGGGTCTCTTTCGCGCCGCTGTCGACGAAATGGCGCGCGTGCAGGCGCTTGCCCATCAGCCGCCCCTGCATGTCGACGATACAGGCGATGACGGTGTCGATCGCCCCTTCTGCCACGGCTTTTTCCAGTTCCTCGAATGTCATCCGATGTCCCGCATCTGACGGGCGGGGCGGTCGGACCGCCCCGCGCCGGTTTCGATCAGCCGTAGCGATAAGGCCGCCCGGCCTTTTCCATGTCTTCGTTGTACTGCTTGAAGATCTGCACGACCTTCGCCTTGGTCTCGGATTCCGCCGCGATCTCGTTCCAGAACTCGCGCGCGGCCTTTTCGACCGTGGCCCATTCGGCGTCCGGGATCGTGGTCAGCTTCATCTTGGTGCCGTTCACGCGCAGATTGGCCTCGCCGCCCCAGTACCACCACTGGCGATAATAGTGCGACTGTTCGCAGCACACGCGGAACAGCGTCTGCAGATCCTCGGGCACCTCGTTCCAGCGGTCCATGTTGGCAAAGAAATGCCCGATCCACGCCCCCGAGATGTTGTTGGTGAGGAAATAGTTGGTCACGTCGGCCCAGCCCACCGTGTAGTCCTCGGTGATGCCCGACCAGGCGATACCGTCGAGCTCGCCGGTCTGCACGGCGACCTCGATATCCTCCCACGGCAGCGTCACCGGCACGACGCCGAACTGACTGAGGAACCGGCCCGCGGTCGGGAAGGTAAAGACGCGTTTGCCGTTGAGATCGGCAAGGCTGTTGATCGGGTCCTTGGTGGCAAAGTGGCACGGGTCCCAGGCACCGGCGCTGATATGCTGGACGCCGACCTTGGCGTATTCCGCCTTCCATATCTCGTCGAGGCCGTACTGGTTGAACAGCACCGGCACATCGAGCGAATAGCGCGATCCGAACGGAAAGTAGCCGCCAAAGACGGTCACCTCGGTGGGCGAGGCCATCGAATCGTCGTCGGACTGCACCGCGTCGATGGTGCCGCGCTGCATGGCACGGAACAGCTCTCCGGTCGGGACCAGCTGATCGGCGTAGTACAGCTCGATCTGCATCCGGTCGCCGGCGATCTTGTTGAACATGTCGATCGCCGGCTTGGCGACGTGCTCGGCCAGGGCCGGGCCGGCATAGGTCTGCATCCGCCAGGTGATCGTGCTCTGGGCCAGCGCCGGGGCGGCCAGCGGCGCGGCGGCGGCGCCAAGGGCTGCGGTGGAAAGGAACTTGCGTCTTGTCGTTGTCATTTCCGGTCTCCTTGTCGTTGGTCCGGTCCCTTGGCGGGAACTCTTCTCGGTTATTTCTGATAGACGTAGTCGGGCAGCCACAGCGCGATCTGCGGGAACACCATGTTCAGGCACAGCGCCAGGATCATCACGCCGACGAACGGAAAGATCGAGATGTAGATGTCGCGCAGACCGATCTCGGGCGGGGCCATCGCCCGCATCAGGAACAGGTTGTAGCCGAAGGGCGGGGTCATGTAGGCGATCTGCGTGGTGATCGTGTATAGCACACCATACCAGATCAGGTCGAACCCCAGCGCGCCCACCAGCGGCACGTAGAGCGGCGCCACGATCACCAGCATCGCGGTGTCGTCCAGGAACGTGCCCATGGCGATGAAGCTGAGCTGCATCAGGATCAGGATCATCCACGGCCCCAGGCCCAGCCGCTCGGTGAACAGCTCCTCGATGGCGGCGACCGCGCCCAGCCCGTCGAAGACCGCGCCAAAGCCCAGCGCGGCGAGGATGATCCACATGAACATGCACGAGATGCCCAGCGTCATGCGGACCGAGGTCTCGAACACCGCCCAGGTCATGCGCCGCTTGACGACCGCGGCCAGAAATGCCGTCAGCGCCCCGATGGCCGAGCTTTCCACCAGCGACGTCCAGCCGTTGACGAAGGGCACCATCATCGCGGCAAAGATCAAGAGCGGCAGGACCCCCGCGCCCAGCAGGCGTATCTTTTCGGCCCGCGGCACGTCGTCGGCATCCTCCAGCGCCGGGCCGAGCCAGGGCTGAAACCGGCAGCGGATCCAGATGTAGAGGACGAACATCCCCGCCATCATCAGCCCCGGCACCACGCCCGCGAGCCACAGCTGCCCCACCGGCTGACGCGCGATCATCGCGTAGAGCACCAGCACCACCGAGGGCGGCACCAGGATGCCCAGGCTCGACCCCGCCTGGATCACGCCGGTGACCATCCGCTTGTCGTAGTTGCGCCGCAGGAGTTCCGGCAGCGCGATGGTGGCCCCGATCGCCATGCCCGCGACCGACAGCCCGTTCATGGCCGAGATCAGCACCATCAGCCCGATGGTGCCGATGGCCAGCCCGCCGCTGACATTGCCGAACCAGACGTGGAACATCCGGTAGAGATCGTCGGCCAGACGGCTTTCCGACAGCACGTAACCCATGAAGATGAACATCGGCAGCGTCAGCAGCGGATACCACTTCATCAGCTTCATCGCCGCCGAAAACGGGATGTCCTGTCCGCCGGTGCCCCACAGCGCCAGCGCCGCCACGGCGGCGACGGCGCCGATGGCCCCGAACACACGCTGCCCGGTGAAAAGCATCACCATCATCGACGCGAACATGAAGATGGCGATGTGTTCCTGGCTCATGCGCGGGCCTCCGGGATGTCGTGCCCGGCCAGCCGCGCGATGTCCTTGAACATTTCCGCCAGCGCCTGCAGCAGCATCAGCACGATGCCCGTGACCATCACCGCCTTGATCGGCCAGATATGGGGCCGCCACGCGGTCGAGGCGCGCTCCAGCCGGCCGATTTCCTCGCTGCCGGTGACGAGTCCGGCAAAGAAGGCGACCGGCTCGGTTCCCCAGTAGCCCAGCGAATAGGCGGTCGAGCCCAGCCCGCCATAAAGCAGGATGCCCAGGTAGAAGATCAGGAAGAACACGGTGACGGCATCGACCGCCGCCTTGCGCCGCGTACTCCACCCCCCGTAGAACAGGTCCATGCGCACGTTCGATCCCATCTGGATCGAATAGGGTCCGCCGATCATGTAATAGGCGACCATCGCGAACTGCGCCATTTCCAGCGTCCACAGCGAGGGGTTGAAAAAGGTCTTCGAGATCGACGACCACAGCAGGATGCCCATCATCGCGAAGAGCCCGTACATCACGACCCGCCCGATGCGGCGGTTCAGGGCCTCGATTGCCCGGACATAGGCCAGCATCGCGCCGATCATGCCGCCTGCTCCCGCGCGTGGCGTGCCGCGGCACGTTCGATCCAGGGTGCCAGCAGCCCGGCCATCGCCTGCTGGCGCCCGGGCGTCGGGATCAGGTCGTTGCGGATCTCCAGCATGACCGCGGCCAGCCCGTTGCCGGCCCCGTGCAGGTCGAGCGTGTGGGCAACCCCGTCGGCGGCGCTGTAGGGCTCGTTCAGGCGCACCGGCCAGGGCAGGTCGGCCGGCGTC
>CAZNMK010000069.1:6714-9805 GCA_964574045.1 uncultured Roseovarius sp.
GCCCGCATCGCCCGCGCCAGCGCCGCATCGCGGCCATGCAGAATGCCGATCCCGACATCGCGCGCGACGCCCCGGAAGACCGGCGTGAAGCTGTGCACCGTCGCCAGCAACCGCAGGTCGGGCCGCCCTGCCTCGATCTCGGCCGAAAGGGTGCGACGGAAGGGTTCATAGATCCCGGCCACCCGCGCCGCGCGGGCATCCGCACAGAGGCCGCGATTGCCGGGAACGTCGTGGATTTCGCTCGTCTCCGGTATGGCGTCGGCCGCCTCGGGCGGGCGGTTGCAATCGTAGACCAGCCGCGACACGGCCCCATAGACCAGCCCCGCCCCCAGGAGCCGCGCCAGCGCACGGGCCAGCCCCAGCGCGCCGATATCCCAGGCGATATGGCTTTGCAGCGCCGCGGCATCCAGACCGAGCCCGTCCAGCGCGTCGGGCATCCGGTTCGAGGCATGTTCGCACACCACCAGGCACGCCGCCCCCCTTGGCGCGGGCAGCACCCCGACCGCCGGTCCGAAAGTGGAATTGCCTGTCAGAGTCGTCATGCGGAAAACCATTTCCACAAGAAAATCACCTGTCAAGGACGATTCTGAAATAAAACCTTCGCGAGATGTTGCTTTGTAATATATTTTACAGGACGGTTTCCAACGATGAATGTCAGCCCATGTCGATCGCCGAAAAGATACAGACCAGCCTCGAATCGATGACCCGCTCGGAAATCCGGCTGGCCGACACGATCCTGGGCGACTACCCGGTCTCGGGGCTGGGCAGCATCACCGAAATCGCCGAAAAGGCGGGGGTATCGACGCCGACGGTACTGCGGATGGTGCGCAAGCTGGGGTTCAAGGGATTTCCCGATTTCCAAGCCTGCCTGCGCCAGGAACTGGGCGAGGTGATCTCGAACCCCATCTCCAAGCGCGCGGCCTGGCAAAACGACCTGCCCCGGCAGCATATCGTCAACCGCTATGCGCAGGCGACGCTGGACAACCAGCGCGCGACGCTGGAGCACCTGGACATAAAGGCGTTCGACCGGCTGTGCCGGCAGATCGCCGCCCCCCGCTGCCGCGTCTTCGTCGCCGGCGGGCGCATCACCCACGCCCTGGCCCAGTACCTCTATCTGCATCTGCAGATGATCCGCGCCGATGTGCGGCTCGTGCCCGCCTCGGCCTCGTGGACGCATGACCTGCTGGATATCCGCCAGGACGACCTGTTGATCGTCTTCGACATCCGCCGCTATCAGAACGACACGCTGCTGATGGCGCAGATGGCGCGCGACCGCGGCGCGGTGGTGGCGCTCTTTACCGATCAGTGGCGCTCGCCCATCCACCGTTTCGCGCAACTCAGCTTCGGCGCCCGCGTCGCGGTGCCCTCGGCCTGGGACTCGGCGCAGTCGCTGATGCTGCTGGTCGAATGCGCCATCGCCGCCGTGCAGGAGGCGACGTGGGATTCGGTGCGCGAACGCACCGCCGCGCTGGAGGCCGCGTTCGATCAGACCCGGCTGTTTCGCAAGTTCAGTTAGCCGATCGGAATCACCCGCCTGTCGCGCCAGCGACGGGCACGCGCCCGCCCGCCCCCAAGGCGGGCGCGTTTCGCGCCCACCCGGGCGGCCGCGCACCCGTCGTCGAACCGTCTAAATTGAACGCGGCGCGCCCTGACCCCGCGCTGCCCCATCCGCCACGGTACCCGCCAGCCCCGCACCGACACCGGCGTCGGCATTCAGCAGCGGCGGGCGCAGGTTGAGCCAGCGCGCATCGCCGGTCAGATGCGCCTTGAGCGATTTCAGCCCCGCGATCAGCCCCGCGCGCTCGGCCGCCCGGCGATGGGCGATGACGGGAGGCAGGGCCGCCTCGGCGCCGGCAAGATCGCCCGCCGCCGCCAGGTCGTAGACCGCCCGGATCGCCCCGGCGTTGGAATTGCAGGTGGCCGAGATGCAGCCCGCGCCCCCCGCCCGCAACGCGTCGAGCAAGAACGCCTCGGACCCCGGAAACACCGACAGGCCCGGCGCCGCGTCGATCACCGCGCCGGTGTTCTTCCAATCGCCCGAACTGTCCTTGTAGGCGACGACGGTGTCGGGAAAGGCGGCGTTCAGGCGCGCGGCGAGGGCGGGCGAGATACCGATCCCGGCCATCTGCGGGATATGGTAGAGGCACACCCGCAGCGCGTCGCTGGCCACGGCCTCGATCAGCCGGCTGAAATAGGCGTAAAGCCCCTCGTCGCTGGCGGCGACATGGAAAAAGGGCGGCAGCACCATCGCCGCCGCGCATCCCAGATCGACGGCGTGGCGGCAAAGCGCGGTCGTTTCCTCCAGCGAACACAGGCCCGTTCCGGGCATCAGCCGCTCCGGCGGGACCGCCCCGCAGGCGGTCAGGCGTTCGAGCATCGCCATTCTTTCGCGCATCGACAGGCTGAGCGCCTCGCCGGTGGTGCCAAAGGGCGACAGGTAATGCGCGCCTTCGGCCAGACAACCCGCCGCGTGCGCCTGCCACAGGTCGGGGGCGACCGAGAGATCGTCGTCGAAGGGCGTCAGGATCGGGGCGATCACGCCCCCCAGGCGCGGCCGGGACGGGGATGCGGGGCGTGCTGCGGGCATGGGGAGTTTCCTTTGCGGACAAGGGTTGCGCCGGCGGCTCGGGACATCAGGTTGGACCAGACCCGCGCCGGCTTCAAGCGGCATCCGCCGCGGCCCCTTCAGCGGGGGGAAAAGCGCATCGGCAGGGTGAAGGTATAGCTCGCCTCGGTCAGACCGGCCGGCGCCGGCGGGAACCGGCCCGCCCCCCGCACCGCCCCCAGCGCCGCCCGGTCGAGCGCGGCATTGCCCGAACTGCCGGCCACCGCCACCGACACCAGCCCGCCGCCGCGGTTCACGGTCAGGCGTACCGTCACGGTGCCGCTGGCGCGGCGGCCGTCGCGCGGATAGCGCTTGCGCGCCTCGATGCGGCGGCGCAGCTCGGCCCCCCAGCGGGCGGTCAGGCTGCTGCGCTGGGCCGCGCTCAGCGTCGCGGCCCGTGCCGGGCGCGCGGCGGCGCCGGCGCTCTGCCCCCCGCCCTGGCCCTGCGCGCGCTGGGCCGCGCTTGCCTGGCTCGGCGCCTGCGGT
>CAZNMK010000070.1:0-9703 GCA_964574045.1 uncultured Roseovarius sp.
TCGCCCCGGCCAGCACCGACCCCCACAGGCCGAACTGGGTTTCGTGCGCGGCCTGTGCGTCGTTGACGTTGGCGGCCGATCCGGTGGCGCAGCGCCAGGGCAGGCCGATATGGCGCGCCATCTGCCCGGCCGCCAGCGACGCCTGGAAATGCTCGGGCGTGCCAAAGGCGGGAGAGCCCGATTTCATGTCGACGTTCGACGTGAAGGTGCCGTAGCAGACCGGCGCGCCGGGCCGCGCCAGCTGGGTCAGCGCGATCGCCGCCAGCGCCTCGGCATGCGAGAGCGTGATCGCCCCCGCGACGGTGATCGGCGCCATCGCCCCCATCAGGGTGAAGGGCGTGACGATCGCCAATTGCCCGGCGCGGGCGAAGTCGATCAGCCCCTGCGCCATCGGCACGTCGATCTGGCGCGGGGAATTGGTGTTGACGATGGTGTAGCAGTGCGCCCCGGCGGTAAATCCGTCGTCCGAGAGGCCGCGGAAATCGCGCAGCATCTCGAAGCTTTCCCGAACCTGCGGCGTGCCGCGCGAAAAGACGAAGGGCAGCTTGTCCGACAGCCCCAGCTGCGCCTGCATGGTGAAATAGTGTCTCAGTTCGGGCGGGACATCCTGCGGCTCGACCAGCGGCGGCAGCAGGTGGAGGACGTCGAAATGATGCGTCAGCTTGATCAGTTCGCGGAAATCGCGCCCGCTGGCCGGGCGGCGGCCGCGGGTCAGGTCGGTGGCGTGGGGCGCCCCGGCGCCGGGCTGAAAGGTCAGGCCGCCCAGTTCCAGCGTCACGTCGCGATGGGGCGCGCCGGCGTGGCAATGCACGCTGCGCGGGGCGCTGGCCAGCGCCGCCTCGATCACCTCGCGCCCGATGCGCACGGTTTCGGTTTCCTCGTCCACCAGCGCGCCGCCGGCGGCACAGATGGCGCGGGCCTCGGGCAGCAGAACCTTGATGCCCAGCTCCTGCAGCACCGACAGCGCCTCGTCATGGATGGCGGCGATGCGGTCGTCGGAAAACACCGCCTGCGGCGCGAACGGGTTGCGCAGCCGGCGATAGTTCACCTCTCGCTTGCCGCCGCCCGCCGTGGCCTCGGGCCGGCCGCGTCGCCGGCGGCGGTCCGGGCGGCCCGGTCGCGCGGCGATCATGACCGCATCGCCTTGCCCTCCGGGTCATGGGGCGACGGGGCGATGACGCGGGCAGGGCGTTCGACGCCGACGATATGGGCGGTCAGCTCGGTCCCTTCCGCCGCGGCGCCGCGATCGATCATCGCCAGCGCCAGCGACTTGCCGATGCAGTGACCGAAACCGCCCGAGGTGACGAAGCCGATGCGCCGGCCGTCCTGCCACACCGGCTCGAACCCGCTGGCGTCGGCGTCTTCGGCGTCGATTTCCAGCGTCACGATGACCTGTGCCGGGCCGCCGCCGTCGCGTTCCGCCATCGCCGCCTCGCGGCCGATGAAATCGCCCTTGTCCCAGGCGATCCAGCGGTCCATGCCGGTCTGGCCGGGGGTATAGCCCTGGGTGAATTCCGCCGACCAGATGCCGAACGATTTTTCCAGCCGCAGGCTCAGCAGCGCGTTGAAGCCCACTTCGCGCAGCCCCAGGTCCCGGCCGGCGTCGAGCAGGATCCTGCGCAGCCCGATATGTTCGGCCGCCGTGCAGTGGATCTCGTATCCCAGCTCGCCCGCGACCGACAGCCGCCCGACCTTGCAGCGGTCAAGCCCGATGTCGAAGGTGCCGCAGCCCATGAAGGGCAGCTCGGCGATGGGGCCGTCGGTAAGGTTTTCCAGCACCTTCAGGCTGTTCGGCCCCGAAAGGCTGAACCCGACCGTCGCGTCGGAGATGTCGCGCACATCCACATCCGCATCCATGTGATCGGCAAACCAGCGCATGTGCCATTCGCGCAGATAGTAGGAACCCATGATCCACCAGCTGCCGTCGCCCCAGTTGAACACCGTCAGATCGCCCTTGAGCCGGCCGTCGGGCGCGAGCATCGGTGCCAGTCGCGCGCGCCCCGGCCCCGGCAGGCGCGACGCCATGAGCCGGTCGAGCCAGGCCCCGGCCCCCGCGCCGGTGACCTCGAAGCGCGAAAAGGCCGATATGTCGAGCAGCCCCGCCGCCGCGCGGACCGCCCTGCATTCCTCGCCGACGATGGCAAAGGCGTTGGAGCGCTTGAGCGTGGGCGTCTCCTCGAAATCGGGGGATGGGGCGAAATAGAGCGGCAGCTCCAGCCCGTAACTCGCGCCCCAGCGGGCGCCGGCGGCTGTCATGTCGGAATAGGCCGGTGCCATCCTGAGCGGCCGCCCGGCGGGCAGTTGCTGGTTGGGATAGGTCATCACGAAGCGGCGCGAATAGAACTGGCCGGTGGTTTCCCTGATGTACCGCTTGTTCTGGGCGAAATCGCCGTAGCGCGCCACGTCCATGCCGAAGACGTCGGCCTCGGGTTCGCCGTGGACGATCCATTCCGCCAGGCTCTTGCCGACGCCGCCGCCCTGCAGGAAGCCGGCCATCACCGCGCAGGCGCACCAGTAGCCGGGCTTGCCGCGCACCGGGCCCACCAGCGGGTTGCCGTCGGGCGAAAAGGTAAAGGCGCCGTTGACCCAGGTCTTGATCCCGGCCTCCTGCAGGACGGGATAGCGCTGAAAGCCGAGCGTCAGTTCGTTCTCGATGCGGTCGGGATCCTCCTGCTGCAACTCGAAGCCGTATTCCCAGGGCGCGCCATCCATCATCCAGTGCTGATGGTCGATCTCGTAGATGCCGAGCAGCATGCCCTTCTGGTCCTGGCGCATGTAGGTAAAGCCCTCGAGATCGACCACCAGCGGCAGTTCGCGGTCGAGCGCGGCGATCTCGGGGATGGTGTCGGTGATCAGGTAGTGGTGGTTCAAGGGCGAGACCGGCAGCTCGATCCCGGCCATGCGGCCGACCTGCTTGGCCCAGAGCCCGGCGGCGTTGACCACGTGCTCGGCACGGATCGTGCCCTTTTCGGTGACCACCTCCCAGCCGCCCCCGGTCTGGTTCAGTTCCAGCACGCGGTTGTGCTCGATCACCTCGGCACCGCGCTTCTTCGCCGCGCCGGCATAGGCGTGAACGGTGCCGGTGGTGTCGATATAGCCCTCGCGTTCGGCCCACATGCCGCCCAGGATGCCCTCGGTCGACATCACCGGGCACAGCTTGCCGGCCTCTTCGGGGGTCACCAGGCGCACGTCCTCGATGCCGATCGACTGGAACACGCGGTAGGCCGATTGCAGCCATTCCCAGCGGTCGGGGGTGCCGGCCAGGGTCATGCCACCGGTCATGTGCAATCCGATGTCCTGGCCCGATTCCTCCTGGATCACCGACAGCAGGTCGATGGTATAGGCCTGCAGCGCGGCGATGTTGGGGTCGGCGTTGAGCGCGTGCACCCCGCCGGCGGCGTGCCAGCTCGACCCGGCGGTCAGCACCGAGCGTTCGATCAGGCAGACGTCGCTCCAGCCCTCGCGGGCCAGGTGGTAGAGGACAGAGGCCCCGACGACGCCACCGCCGATGACCACGACACGATAGTGGGATTTCATGATGCTTCCCCCGGGGTTGGACCTTTGCCGCCGAGGTTAGAGGTTGTGGACACATCTGTCCAGCGTCATGTTCGGGGGTCCTGGAAATCGCCCCGGTGCCGGCCTTGTCCGGGCTGTCGGATGGCTGGCCGGGACAACAGCCGCCCGACGGGACGGGCCGGCGCGGTCGATCCGTCGCCACCGCCGGGGCGGCGGGTCTTTCATGGGCCGGGCAGCCATGAAGCGCGCTGCCCCGCCGGGGATCGTGACGCCCCGACCGACAAGCCGCCGCAATCGGCATCCGCGTTGCCCTCGTGAACCGATTCTCCGCCCACGGGACTGCCGCGACCGCTCGCATGGCGTGACCTCAACGGGCAAGGCGGGCATCGTGCCTCGGGTCCGGGTTCCGCGAAAGAGCCCGCATGGACTCACCCAGCCAGGCTCATGGAGCGGCGAAAGAGCAGAAGGCTGGCCGCGAAGAACGCGGCCCCGAGCCCCGCCATCAGCGCAAGTTCGATCCAGACCGAACCGAGGCCCGCGCCGCGGAAGACGACCGCCTTGGCGAAGGCCAGGAAATGGCGCGAAGGCAGCGCGAGGGTGAGGCGTTGCACGAGGTCGGGCTGGCTTTCGATGGCGCCCATCCCGCCCGACAGCATGATGATCGGAATGATCACCATGATGACCAGCAGCGCGAATTGCGCCATGCTGCGCGCCATCGTGCCGAGGAACATGCCGATGGCCGCCGCGGCGGCCAGATAGACCGCTGTACCGGCCAGAAGCAGCGCGACGGACCCCTGCATCGGCACGTCAAGCAATCCCTGCACCACGAAGAGAAGCGACAGCATGAATGCCGAAAGCACAACGACAACGTTGGCCAGCACCTTCGAGACTGCGACCTCCAGCGGCGTCAAGGGCATCACCATGAGATGCTCGATCGTGCCTTGCTCGCGCTCGCGCAGCATCGCCGCGCCGGTCAGCACGATGGTCAGGAGCGACAGCTGGTTGAGAAGCGAGGATACCGATTTGAACCAGACCGGATCGCCGTTGGGGTTGAACGCGCGCCGCAGCTCCAGCGCCAGGGGTGGGTCGGGCGCATCGGGATCGCCGGTCAGGAAGGCGCGTGTTTCCGAGATCAGGATATTCGAGATGTAGTCGGTACCCAGCTGCGCCTGGGCAACGGCGGTCGCGTCGACCTCGAGTTGAGCGACAGGCACCAGGCCAGAGATCGCGTCGGCCTCAAAACCCGGGGCAAAGCCGAGGACGAACATGACGCGGCCCGCGTCCATCGCCGCTGCGGCCTCGCTTGCGCCCATCATCACCGGCGGCTGGAACCAGGGCGGAGCAAGCGCATCGGCGATCTGCCGGGTGAGGGCGGAGCGATCCTCGTCGACGATGGCGATGGCGGCATTGTAGACCGTATCGCCCGCGCCGCTGGCCTCGAGGATCACCGCGACGATGAACGACCACAGGATAAGCACCACCATCACCGGGTCGCCGAGGACGCTCTTCAACTCCTTTCCGGCAAGCCAGAAGATGTTGGCAAGTCCGCGCATCGCTACTTCTCCTGCTTCTTCAGAAGAAGGATCGCGAACGCGGTCAGCACCGGACCGAACGCGGCAAGCCGCAAGAGATGACCGGACAGGTCCGACAGGCCCAGCCCCTTGGTGAAGGTTCCGACGCTCAGGCCCATGTACCAGGTCGTGGGCCAGAACGTGCCGAGGATGCGCGCGGGCCCCTCGAGCGACGACACGGGCGTGATCATGCCCGAGAATTGCAGCGTCGGCATCACCGACAGGATCGCCGCGGCAAAGACGGCGGTGACCTGCGTGCTGGCCATCATCGACACCAGAAGGCCATACCCGGTGGCGGCGACGGCATAGAGAACCGCGCCCGTGACCAGCGCCGCCGGGCTGCCCTTGAGCGGCACGCCCAGGACCGTGACCACCAGCACCGTCAGGATCACGAAGTTCAGGAGCGTGATGGCGACGTAGACGAGTTGCTTGCCGATCAGGAATTCGGCCCGGCCGGTGGGGGTGACGTAGAAATTGGTGATCGTCCCGATCTCCTTTTCCCGCGCCACGCTGACGGCCATCAGGATCGCCGGGAAGAGAAGCAGCAAGAGCGGCGGGATCGAGGGCCCGATTGCGGGCAGGCTCTCCATCGCCGGGTTGTAGTGAAACCGCGGCGCCAGTTGCGCGGGTGGGGCCAGGTCCGGCCCGGCTGAAGCACCAAGTCCGGTCAAGGCCAGCGCGGACTGCGCTCCTGTGGTCCGGACGTGTGAATGCGCGCCCTCGACATAGCTTTCCACCGTGCCGGCGCGGCTGGTGTCGGTGCCGTCGATCAGCGCGGCGATCTCGGTCGCCTCGCCGCGCCGCACCGACCGGCCGAAGTCGGGCGGGATCTGGAGCGCCAGCGCAAGTTCTCCGCTCGCCGTTCGGCGTTCGAGTTCTTCCACGCTGGCAATGGCTGGGCGTTCGAGGAACCACTCGGAATGCTCGAATCCCGACAGGTAGGCGCGGCTTTCGGGGCTGCGGTCCTGATCGAGTGCGGCGAAGGGAATTTCGCGCACCTCCTGCGAGATGCCGAAGGACATGATCAGGAGCAGCACCGCGCTGCCGACGAAGGCGAAGACCAGCCGCACGGGATCGCGACGCACCTGCATCGCCTCGCGGGAGGTGAAGGCGAAAAGCCGCCCGAGACTGAAGCGCGATGCGGGAGTTGTCGCTGGTGGCGCTGTCTCGGACGTCAGCATGGCCTCGCTGTCCGACGCCTCGGCTGGCATCGCGTCCAGCATGTGGCCGACGAAAGCGTCTTCGAGCGTTGCCGCACCGCGATCCTCGATGATTTCCCGCGGCGGGCCCGTTACCAGAACCTTGCCGGCGTGCATCAGCGAAATCCGGTCGCAGCGCAGTCCCTCATCCATGAAATGCGTCGAGATGAAGATCGTCACCCCGTCCTTGCGCGCAAGATCGCCCAGCATGTCCCAGAACGCGTCGCGCGCCTGCGGATCGACGCCGGAGGTCGGCTCGTCGAGGATCAGGATATCGGGTGCGTGGATCACCGCGACGGCCAGCGACAGGCGCTGCCGGACCCCGAGCGGCAGCGCGGCCGCGGTCTGGTCGAGGTAGGGATCAAGCCCGAAATGCGGGACCAGCTCGGCCATGCGCTGTCCGGTCAGGTCGTGGCCGAGATGAAAGAGGCGGGCATGCAGAAGCAGGTTCTCGCGAACCGTCAACTCGCCGTAGAGCGAGAAGGATTGCGACATGAAGCCCACCCGTCGGCGCGCCTCGAGGTCTTGCGCATCGACCGGCCGCCCGAAAATCCACGCCTCGCCCTCGGTGGCGGGCAGGAGCCCTGTCAGCATCTTCATCGTCGTGGTCTTGCCGCAGCCGTTCGAGCCGAGAAAGCCGAAGATCTCGCCACGCTCGATTTCGAAGCTGACCGCGTCGACGGCGGTGAAATCGCCGAACCTTTTGGTCAGGCCGCTGGCCCGGATCGCCGGGGGGGCATCGCGAGCGGTGGTCTGAGCCGGTGCGACAGGTGCCTCATTCTGCTCCGTCACATCACCGCCCAGAAGAGCGACATAGGCCGCGGCGACGGTGGCGGTTCCGGTTTGCGCCATCATGTCGTCCGGGCTCGCCTCGGCCAGCACCCTGCCGCCGTTCATGGCGATCAGATACTCGAAGCCTTCCGCCTCCTCCATGTAAGCGGTCGAGACCAGGACGCTCATCCGCGGGCGGTCCGTGCGGATGGCGTGGATCAGGTCCCAGAACTGGCGCCGCGACAGCGGGTCGACCCCGGTCGTGGGCTCGTCGAGCAGCAGGAAATCCGGGTCGTGGATCAGCGCGGCGCACAATCCCAGCTTCTGCTTCATGCCGCCCGAAAGCTTGCCCGCCGGCCGGTCGAGAAACGGAGCGAGGCCGGTCGCGCGCGTCAGCCGGTCGATGCGCGCCGCGCGCTCGGCTTGGCCCTGGCCGAAAAGCTTGCCGAAGAATTCGAGGTTCTCGCGGATGCTGAGATCGTGATAGAGGTTCTTGCCCAGCCCCTGCGGCATGAAGGCGATGCGCCGCCCCATCTCGGACCGGACACGGGCGCTGGCCATGTCCCCGCCCAGCGTTTCGATACGGCCGGACTGGAGCCGCTTGGCGCCCGCGACGAGCCCCATCAGCGTCGATTTGCCCATCCCGTCCGGGCCGATCAGCCCGACCATTCGGCCGGCGGGGATGTTCAGCGTCACATCGTCGAGCGCCACGACCTTGCCATAGCGATGGCTTGCCGCCGCGAGAGAAGCGACGGGGCCGGGCGCTTCCGGGCCGGTCATTGCCCGGTCCCGGCCCCGGTTCCGCCACCGTCCGCCACCGGGGCCGGCAAGGCCGCCGTCACGGGCGGGGTCAGCCCCTCGGGCCAGTCGGGCAAGCTGCCGTCCGCCCCGACCAGACGGACCCAGGCCACCCCGCGCACGCCGGTCTTGACCTGGGCAAGACGGGCTTCGACGAGGTGCGGCGGAATGCGGACGCGAATCCGGAACATCAGGCTTTCGCGCTCTTCGATGGTCTCGACCTGCTTGGGCGTGAACTGGGCTTGGGGCGCGACGAAGCTGACGGTGGCGGGCACGGCCACATCGGGCATGACATCGACGACGATGCGTGCCTCGTCGCCCATCCGGACCCGCGGCGCCGCGGTGGCAGGCAGGAAGAACTCCATGTAGACGTTGCCGAGACTCACGAGCGTCAGCACCTTGCCGCCGCTGCCCAGAACCTCGCCCGGCTGGGCCAGGCGATAAAGGACGCGGCCCGCCTCGGGCGCATGCAGCGTCGAATCGGCGATGCGCGCCTCGATCTCTCGCAGGTTCGCGACATCGGCATCGACCGCGCGTTCCTTTGCCTGCGCCTCGGCCCGTGCGGCGGCAAGGCCCGCCCTTGCCACCTCGGCCTCGGTGCGGCGGATGTCGTAATTGGCCTTCGATATGACGTCGCGCCCGCTCAGCGTCTCGGCGCGGGCCAGTTCCGTCTGCGCCAGCGCGAGGTTGGCCTCGGCCTTGCGCACGCCCGCGCGCGCCACCGCCACGGCGGCCTCGGCGCTGGCCACCGCGGCCTCGGCGCGGGCCTTCTGCGCCTCAAGCTCGGTGGTGTCCATGACCGCCACCACGTCGCCTTCGGCCACAAGATCGCCCTCCTGCACCGCGACCCTGGCCACGCGGCCCGGAAGACGGGTCGAGACATCGACGAGATCGGCCTCGATCCGGCCGTTGCCGCGCGCGAATCCCTCGGGCGGCAGACCGCTCGGCGCCAGAAAGATCGACCACAGAGCATAACCCGCGAATGCCGCGAACACGGCGAGTACAAGCGCGATGGAAATCTTGCGTGACATGATCGACCCTCATCCCGTGGCGGACGCATCGGCCACGATGCCGTGCCGAAAAATGGCAAAGACCCGGGGTGCATCCCTGCGCATCTTTTCCATGTCGCCGGCAATCAGAGACTGCATCACGAGCCCCTGGATGGTGCCGATGAATAGCGTCGCTGCCGCCGCGCTGTCGAGATCGGCGCGCAGTTCGCCCTCTGCCTTGCCGGCCTCGATCAGGTCGTGCAGGCGCGCCGCATATCGCCGCATCACGCCCTGGGCGAGCCGCTTGGCCGGCGTTATCCGCGTGCCCTGCAGCTCGCCGAAAAGCATCCGCGGCGCCCCGGGATGATCGGCGACGAACCCGACATGGGCGAGAAACATCGCCTCCATCTTGTCGACCGGCGCCGCGACATCGCCCGCGGCGGCGTCGATCCGCGCCATCAGGTGCCGGGCGATCCACTCCACCACCGCCGACCAGATCGCGTCCTTGTTGGGAAAGTGACGAAAGATCGCGCCCTGCGTCAGCTTCATGTGCTTGGCGATGGCCGCGGTGGTGATGCTGTCGGGGTTGGCCGAGCCCGCCAGCTCGATCACCGCCTCGACGGTGACGTTGCGGCGTTCGTCGGCCGGAATCTTCTTCGGTCGCGTGCCTGTCATTCCAGGGTCTCCCCGCTCCGGACGATCGCGGCGAGCCATTTCATCGCCGCCACCATTGCAACGCCCCCGCCGAGCGCGAAAAGGGGGAGTGCGCCAGAAACAGAACACCCGTCACGAAATCGGTCCTGCCCGTCGGCATGCGGTTGTCTCCTCGGTCATCATCGGCGATTGCCTGCCTTGCCAC
>CAZNMK010000071.1:0-6014 GCA_964574045.1 uncultured Roseovarius sp.
TCGGCATGGGGCTGCCCGGCGGTGCCGCCGGGCGGAATAGGGACAGGAGGCGATTCAGGTTTTCTGGCCGGTGATCTATTGACTCGGGCGGCGATCTTGATTTCATTAGCATACAAATGAAGTGACTTGTTGCGGAGGACGGTATTGACCTATCTCGTGCCAGCTTCGCTCGATGAGGCGCTGGCGCTCTTGCGCGACCGACGGCCGACGGTGGTGGCGGGGTGTACCGATGTCTATCCCGGGCTGCGGCAGGGGCAACGCCCTTGCGAGATCATGGACGTGACCGGGCTGCCCGAACTGCACGGGATCGAGGAGGGCGCCGCCGGCTGGGGCCTCGGCGCCGCCGTGACATGGGCCGGGATCGCCCGCGCCGCGCTGCCGCCCGCGTTCGATGCGCTGCGGCATGCGGCGCGCGAGGTCGGCGGCATCCAGATCCAGAACGCGGGCACGGTGGCGGGCAACATCTGCAACGCCTCGCCCGCGGCCGACGGCGTGCCGCCGCTCCTGGCGCTCGGGGCCGAGGTCGAACTGGCCTCGGCGGACGGGCGGCGGCGGCTGGCGCTTGGGGATTTCATCACCGGGGTGCGGCGCACGGCGCGCGCACCGGATGAGCTGGTGGTGGCACTCCATGTGCCGCACCCGCCCGAGGGGGCGCGCGGCGCCTTCGTCAAGCTGGGGGCACGCAGCTCGCTGGTGATCTCGATCGCGATGGCGGCGGCGGTGGTGCGGTGCGAGCGGGGCCGCATCATGGAGGCGCGAGTAGCGGTGGGGGCCTGTTCGCCAGTCGCCCGCCGCCTGCCGGAATGGGAGGCGGCGCTTGCCGGGCGCGCGTTGTCGGAACTGCAAAGCCTGCGCCCCGACCCGGCCGCGCATCTGTCGGCCCTGGCCCCGATCGACGATGTGCGCGCGTCGGCCGGCTATCGGATGGCGGCCGCGCAGGAGCTGTGCCTGCGGACCGTGCGCCAGGCCGCCGGCACCGCGAGGGAGGTCATGGATGTTCGCTGAGCCCGGCGCGGAAACGACGCGGTTTACCCTCAACGGCAGCACCGTCGCGGTCGAGGCGCCCGCCGGCGAGCGGCTGTCGGAGTCCCTGCGCGAGCGGCTTGGCGCGCGCGACGTCAAGATCGGATGCAACGCCGGCGATTGCGGCGCCTGCTCGGTGCTGGTCGATGGCGAACTGGTCTGCTCGTGCCTGACGCCCACGCGCAAGGCCGAGGGGCGCCGGGTCGAGACGGTGGCGGGGCTGATGGCGGCCGAACCGCTGGCGCGCGACCTCGCGCAGCGGTTTCAGGATCACGGCGCGGCGCAATGCGGGTTCTGCACGCCGGGCATGATGACCGCCTCGGTGGCGCTCCTGCGCAATGATCCGGCACCCGACGGGGCCGCGATCGCCCGCGCGCTGGGCGGGGTGCTCTGCCGCTGCACCGGCTATCGCAAGATCGTCGACGCCATCCGGGGCGTGCCGGCGCGGCTCGACGGCGCCGACAGCGCCGGGCACGTCGGCGCCGCCATCCGCCGGCTCGACGGGGCGCCCAAGCTCGACGGCTCCGAGGTCTTCGGCGACGATGTCGCGCCGCCCGGGACGCTGGAGATTTTCGTCATCCGTTCGCCCTTCGCCCGCGCCGCCTTTACCCTCGACGACCCCGATGGCTGGTGCGCGCGCACCCCCGGCATCGAGGCGGTGCTGAGCGCCGCCGACATCAAGGGCCGCAACGCCTTCGGCGTGATCCCGCCCTTTGCCGATCAGCCCGCCTTTGCCGAAGGCATCGCGCGCTTTCCGGGCGAGGCGGTGGCGGCGGTCGTGGGCACGCCCGAGGCGATCCGCGGCTTCGACCCGGCGACCTTTCCGGTGCGCTGGCAGGAACTCGACGCCGCGCGCACGCCGGCCGAGGCCCGCGCCGGGCAGGCGGCGCTATTGCACGAGGGGCGCGCGGGCAACGTCATGTGCACGGG
This sequence comes from uncultured Roseovarius sp., assembly GCA_964574045.1. Lineage (GTDB taxonomy): Bacteria > Pseudomonadota > Alphaproteobacteria > Rhodobacterales > Rhodobacteraceae > Roseovarius. Next base: position 1,954 of record CAZNMK010000071.1, read on the forward strand.
CTTCGTCGCCTGCGGCGATCCCGAGGCGGCGCTCGAGGCGGCCGCGGTCACGGTCGAGGGGCGCTATTCGAGCGGCTTCGTGGAACACGCCTATCTCGAGCCAGAGGCGGGGTTTGCCCGGATGGCGGGCGACCGGGTGGAGATTTACACCTGCACCCAGGCGCCGGTGATGGACCTCGACTCGATGGAAATCCTGCTCGGCATCGAGCGCGCGCGCATCCGCATCGTGCCGACGGCGGTCGGCGGCGGCTTCGGCTCCAAGCTCGACATCTCGCTGCAACCCTATCTCGCGCTCGGCGCGCTCAAGACCGACCGGCCGGTGCGCATGACCTACAGCCGCACCGAATCGATGCAATCCACCACCAAGCGCCACCCCTCGGACATCCGCCTGCGCATCGGCGCCGACCGCGAGGGGCGCATCTCGGGCTGCGATTTTCGCGGCGAGTTCGACACCGGCGCCTATGCCTCGTGGGGTCCGACGGTGGCCAATAGGGTGCCGGTTCATGCCTCGGGGCCCTACCGGATAACGGATTACCGCGCCGAGGCGCGTGCCGTCCACACCAACAACCCGCCCTCGGGCGCGTTTCGGGGTTTCGGCGTGCCGCAGGCGGCGATCGCGCTCGAATCGGCGCTCGACGAACTGGCCGGGCGGCTGGGGATCGACCCGCTCGAGCTCAGGATACGCAACGCGCTCGAAAACGGGGTGCCCACGGTCTGCGGCCAGGTCTTTGCGCAAGGGGTCGGCATCCGCGCCTGCCTCGAGGCGCTGCGCCCCGCCTGGGCCGAAGAGCGCGCGGCGGCCGAGGCGTTCAACGGCGCAGGCGGCGTCATGCGGCGCGGCGTCGGCGTGGCCGCGGGCTGGTATGGCTGCGGCAACACCTCGCTGCCGAACCCCTCGACGATCAAGGCCGGGATCGCGCGCGACGGCCGCCTGATGCTGCACCAGGGGGCGATGGATATCGGCCAGGGCGCCAACACGGTGATCGCGCAGTTGTTCGCCACCGCGCTCGGCGTGCCGCTGGGTGCGGTCGGGCTGATCGGCGCCGATACCGACATAACGCCCGACGCGGGCAAGACCTCGGCCTCGCGCCAGACCTTCGTTTCGGGCAACGCGGCGCGGCTTTGCGGCGAGGCGCTGAGGGCGCGCATCCTCGGCCTCGTCAACGCCGCCGACGCTGCCTGTCTCGAGATCGGGGCGGGCGCGATCGCGGTCGTCGACGGCGAGCGGCGCCACGAGATCGACCTCGGCCGCCTCGATGCGGATGGGGACGGCTATGTGATCGCGGCGACGGGGCACTACGACCCGCCGACCAGGCCCCTCGACGAGAACGGCCAGGGCATTCCCTATGCCCAGTTCGGCTATGCCGCGCAGCTCGTGGCGCTCGAGGTCGACACCGGGCTCGGCACGGTGGCGCTGAGGCGCATCGTCGCCGCGCATGACGTCGGCCGCGCGGTCAACCCGATGCTGGTCGAGGGCCAGATCCAGGGCGGCGTCGCGCAGGGCATCGGCATGGCGCTGATGGAGGAATACATCCCCGGGCGCACCGACAACCTGCACGACTACCTGATCCCGACCGTGGGCGACATCCCCCCGATCGAGTCGATCCTCATCGAAGAGGCGGACGCCCATGGCCCCTATGGCGCCAAGGGATTGGGCGAGCACGTCCTCATCCCGACCGCGCCCGCGATCCTGAACGCGATCCGCCACGCCTGCGGCGTGCGGATGACGAGCGTTCCCGTAACCCCCGCGAAGCTCTTCGCGGCATTGGCCGGAGGCCGACATGCCTGACCTTTCCGAACGGATGGCCGACAAGATCCGTTGCGATGCCTGCCCGGTGCTGTGCTACATCGCCGAGGGCCGTTCGGGCGCCTGCGACCGCTACGCCAACCACGGCGGCAGGCTGGTGCGGCTCGATCCGCTGACCATCATCGAGGGCGCCACCGAGAGCGGCGTCGAGGCGGTTCCATTCCTCAAGGGGGCGGAATGGGACGGCGACATCGTGCAGGGCGGGCGGCCCTTCATCACCGCGGTGGGCGCGGGCACCACCTATCCCGACTACAAGCCCGCCCCCTTCATCGTCAGCCAGCCCGTCGACGGCGTCGACATGGTCACGGTCGTGACCGAGGGCATCTTCAGCTATTGCGGCGTCAAGGTGAAGATCGATACCGACCGCTTCATCGGCGAGGAATGCGCCGTGGTGCGCGTCGATGGCGAACCCATCGGCCTTGTGATGACTTCGGAATACGGCTCCAAGATGCTGTCGCTGGGCGGGGTCGAGCACCTTACGGGCGGCGGCAAGAAGGAGGGCCGCGTTACCTGCGACGCATTGCTGAAGCTGTGCAACCGCGAGGCGGTCGAGATGACCGTCGACGGCGGCGCGACAATCGTCGTGCAGGCCGGGCAGGCGCCGGTCATCAACGGGGTGCGCGAACGGCTGATGCGGGTGGGCTGCGGATCGGCCACCATCGGGATGTTCGCAAAGCGATGGGTCAACCGCGTCGACGAGGTGGTGGTGGTCGACGATCACATCACCGGCGTCCTGTCCGAGCACCAGTCGGGCAAGCTCCTGGATATTCCGCCGAGCGGCATCCGCGTCAAGGGGCGGCGCTCGACCCCGGGGCGGTATTTCCAGGTGGCCGGACCCGGTACCGGCTGGGGCGGCACCGATGTCGAAGACCCCCTGAGCATCCTCAAGCCCGCCAATCCCGATGTCGCATGGGAGGGGCTGCGCCTCTTGATGGTCTCGACCACCGGCGAGCAGCACGCCTATTTCGTGCTCGACGCCGGTCTCAACCCGGTGCCGGCGCCGCTGCCCGACGAACTCAGGGCCTCGGTCGACCTCATTGCCGAGAACTGCGAGCCGTCGCTCTGCTCGGTGGTGTTCATGGCCGGCGCGGGGGGCTCCCTGCGCGCGGGCGTCACGCAGAACCCGGTTCGGCTGACCGCGTCGGTCAAGGATTCGCTCACCCATGTCTCCTGCGGCGGGGCCGAGGCCTATGTCTGGCCCGGCGGCGGCATCACCGTGATGGTGGATGTGACCGAGATGCCCTCGAACTCGTTCGGCTACGTGCCGACCCCGGCGCTGGTGGCGCCGATCGAATTCACCCTGCGCCTTTCGGACTATGTCGCCCTTGGCGGCCATGCCGACCGGGTGCGCCCCGTGGACGAGGTCGTGGGCGACGAGGTGCGCCGCGTCGGACGGCGCGCCCGCCAGGGCGACCCGATGGCGCGGCACAATTTCCGCTGGCCCGAGGACGATCCGGCATGACCGCGCTCGCGGCGCTTTTGGGCGACGGTCGGCTGCACCTGCAACACGGGCCGATCGACCTGATCGTCGGCGCCGAGGGCGCGGACGCGGCAGCGCGGCCGCGCGCCTTTGCCGCCGCCGCACGGTGCTTCGACGGGCTCCTGGAGGCACTGGTCGCGGAACTGCCCCTGCTCAGGGCGCAGGCCGCGCCCGACACCCCCGCGCCTTGCGGCCCGGTGGCGCGGCGGATGGCGGCGGCGGTGCGGCCGCATTCGGCCAGTATCTTTGTGACCCCGATGGCCGCCGTCGCCGGTGCGGTGGCTGACGAGGTGCTGGCGGCGATGACGGCGGCGGTGCCGCTCGGCCGCGCCCATGTCAACAATGGCGGCGACATCGCGCTCCATCTGACGGGCGCGGGACGGTTCACCGCGGCGATGGCGGGGCTTGACGGCGCCGGAATGGGACGCATTGCGATCGGCGCCGGGGACGGTATCGGCGGCATGGCCACCAGCGGCGCGGGCGGGCGCAGCCTGTCGCTGGGCATCGCCGACAGCGTGACGGTGCTGGGCGCCAGCGCGGCGGCGGCCGATGCCGCGGCGACGCTGATTGCCAACGCGGTCGATCTGCCGGGCCATCCCGGCATCCGCCGCGCGCCCGCGCGCGATCTCGACCCCGAGAGCGACCTCGGCGGGCGCCCGGCGGTCACGGGGGTGCCGGCGCTGAGTGGCGTCGATGCCGACCGGGCGCTGGCCGCCGGGGCGGCACGGGCCGGGGCGATGCACGAGGAAACCGCATGCAGAGCTTTGGATTCTT
>CAZNMK010000071.1:6024-7003 GCA_964574045.1 uncultured Roseovarius sp.
CCGATGAAACGTATTCAGTCACAGGAGGCAGCGCATGCCTGAGGTCGGGACAAGAAAGCGCCTGCTCGCGCTCGAGGACATCTATCACGAGGGCGGCCCGCCCCGGGCCGACCCGCACCGGCGCGGCGCAGCGATGGCGGTGATCGCCAACCCCTTTGCGGGCCGCTACGAGCCCGACATCCAGGGGTTCATGGACGATCTGCGCCCGCTCGGGCTCGAACTGGCGCGCTGGCTGGCCGGGGCGCTGGGCGGAGCCGAGCGGATCGAGGGCTACGGCAAGGCCGCCATCGTCGGTGCCGACGGAGAGCTCGAGCACGGCGCGCTCTGGCACGCGCCGGGGGGCTATGCGATGCGCGAGGTGCTGGGCGGGGCCAGGGCGATCGTGCCCTCGGCCAAGAAGGTGGGCGGCGCCGGCGCGCGCATCGACGTGCCGATCACCCATGTCGACGCCTCCTATGTGCGCAGCCACTTCGACGCCTTCGAGGCCGGGCTGAACGACGCGCCGCGCGCGGGCGAGATGCTGCTGGTGCTGGCGATGACGACGGGGCCGCGCGTCCATTCCCGCTCGGGCGGGCTGGAAGCCGCGCAGATCAAGGGAGAGGACGGTCTGAGATGAAGGCGAAGATACGCAAGCTGGGGGTCTGGATCGAGGAGACCCACGAGGAAATGGGCCGGGCGATCGACCCGCCCACGCGCAAGGCGGTGGCGGCGGCGGTGATCGAGAATCCCTTTGCCGGGCGCTATGTCGAGGATCTGGCCGATCTGATGGAGATCGGCGAGGAGCTGGGCGGGCTTCTGGGCGCGCGCTGCGTGGCGGCGCTGGGGATCGCGCCGGAACAGGTGCAAAGCTACGGCAAGGCGGCGATGGTGGGCGAGAACGGCGAGCTCGAGCACGCCGCGGCGATCCTGCACCCCAGGCTCGGCGCGCCGCTGCGCAAGGCGGTCGAACGCGGCGCGGCGCTGGTGCCGTCGTCGAAAA
>CAZNMK010000071.1:7013-9647 GCA_964574045.1 uncultured Roseovarius sp.
CATGGGGCAGGACCTCGACATTCCGCTCGGCCACAAGGACGCGGCCTATGTGCGCTCGCATTTCGACGGCGTCGAGGTCCGCTTCAACGATGCGCCGCGCGCGAACGAGATCGTCGTCGCGGTGGCGGTGACCGACAGCGGCCGCCCGCTGCCGCGCGTCGGCGGGCTCAGCGTCGGGGACATCGAGGGCAAGGACGGCCTGCGCTAGGGCATATCGCGTTCAATCGGAAACGGTTCGACGACGGGCATGCGGCCGCCCGGGTGGGCGCGAAATGGTCGATGCGTTTCGGCCTGTTGCATCGTTCCTCTTGACGGTGCCGTTCTGCCACGTTCAACGGCGGCCACCCTCGGGACCGGGCGCGAACCTCTGTTGCGCCCGGATTTCAATGTGTCGAACTACGATTCCAGATGACTGGAACGGGTTGAACGACAACGAGCCCGACGCGCCCCAAGCCGGTCGATCCTCTTCTATCGCCGAGGCCCCGCGGGGCGCCGGCACCGGAAGGGAGCCCGGACGATGCGCCCGCGATGATGGCGTGACAGAAGATGCGTTTGCCCCTAACCTTTTGCGAAAGGGGGGGGGGAAGGCAGGACGATGCAGGACGCCATCGACGACAAACCGCCGGGCGTGCCGGCGATGGGAACGGTGAGCTTTGCCATGCTCGGCGAGGCGCTGCGCCGGGGCTGGCGCGACATGGTGCGCGCACCGGGGTATGCGGCGATCTTTGCCGGGGTCTATGTCGCGATCGGCTGGGTCATGATCGCGGTGACATGGGTCACGGGGCAAAGCTATTGGCTGGTCTTCGCGGCGGTGGGGTTTCCGCTCATCGGCCCGTTCGCGGCGGTCGGACTCTATGAGGTCAGTCATCGGCTGGAACAGGGCACCGCGCTCAGGCCGCGGGCGATATTCGGGGTGATCTTGCACCAGCGGCGGCGGCAATTGCCGTCGATCTGCGCGGTGATCGTGATCATGTTCCTGTTCTGGTTTTTCCTGGCGCACATGATCTTTGCCCTGTTCCTGGGCTTTTCGACGATGACCAATGTCTCGACCTCGCTCGACATCTACCTGACCCGCGAGGGGCTGACGATGCTGGCGGTAGGCACGGCGGTGGGGGCGGGTTTCGCGCTGCTGCTTTACGCGATCACGGTGGTTTCCCTGCCGCTGCTCCTGGACCGCGAGGTGGATTTCGTCACCGCGATGATCGCCTCGTTCGGCGTCGTGACCGGAAATCCCGTGCCGATGCTGGCCTGGGCGGCGCTGGTGGCGGGGCTGACATTCGTGGCCATGATCCCGGCGTTCCTGGGGCTCTTCGCGGTGCTGCCGCTCCTGGGGCACGCGACCTGGCATCTCTACCGGCAGTTGGTGCAGGCCGGGCAGGCGTAGCGCCCGCCCGCTATTCGCGCGAGCCCTTTTCGGCCGCCTTGGCGGCGTCCCAGAGCGTGTCCATCTCGGCCAGGGTGGCGTCCTCGGGGCGGCGGCCCTGAGCGGCAAGCGCCGCCTCGACCTGCCCGAAGCGGCGGGTGAACTTGGCGTTGGCGCGTCTGAGCGCGGTCTCGGGGTCGACCTGCAGATGCCGGGCGAGGTTGGCCACGACGAAGAGCAGATCGCCCATTTCCTCTTCGATCCGCTCGGGCGGCTCGCCGGACGCGGCCTCGGAGAGTTCCGCCGCCTCTTCGGCGATCTTGTCCAGAACCTCGCCTGCGTCCGGCCAGTCGAAGCCCACCCGCGCGGCGCGCTTTTGCAGCTTGACTGCCCGCACCAGCGCCGGCAGCCCCAGCGCCACCCCGTCCAAAACGCCCGCCTGTGCCCGCGCCGCGCGCTCGGCGGCCTTGACGGTTTCCCAGTCGCGGGTCTGCTGTTCGGCGGTCTTGTCGCGGCTCTCGGACCCGAAGACATGCGGATGGCGCGCCACCATCTTGTCCGAGATCGCATCCGCCACCTCGTCGAAGCCGAAGAGGCCGCGGTCGCGGGCGATCTGGGCGTGAAACACCACCTGCAGCAGCAGGTCGCCCAGTTCGGCCCGCAATTCGTCCCAGTCCCGCCGCTCGATGGCGTCGGCGACCTCAAAGGCCTCCTCGATCGTGTAGGGGGCGATGGTGGCGAAATCCTGCTCGATGTCCCAGGGGCAGCCGGTCTCGGGATCGCGCAGGCGGCGCATGATCTCGATGAGGCGCGGCATGCCGCCGGCGGGGTCGTGGATGAGGGCGTCGTCTTGCATGGTGCGGGGGACCTCGTGCGTGTGCGCGGAGATTGCCGGGTCAAGGGGGCGGTGTCCACCCCGGGCCCCGGCCCCGCATCGCCGCCGGGCCGGGCTTGCATCGCAGGGGCGTTGCGGACAAGGATGCCGGCGCGGCGGGGGCGTCATTGCCGGCGCCGCCGGCGGGCGGGAAGTCGGGCAAGGGAGACGGAGAATGGCACTCGAAGACGCGAAAACCCAGGTCGATCACGCCTTTACCCGCGCGGATGCGCGCGGGCGATCCTACGAGAACACCTTCGGCGGGGCGACCTCGTTCCTGCGCCGGCGCTATTCCAAGGATCTTGCCGGCGCCGACATCGCGGTGACCGGCATCCCCTTTGATCAGGCGGTCACCAACCGCCCCGGCACCCGGCTGGGACCGCGCGCGATCCGCGAG